>NZ_JBFTPF010000036.1:0-65820 GCF_056398345.1 Paenibacillus sp. 01T442 | reverse complement strand
GGATAAACCCGCTCGACTTGCATGTATTAGGCACGCCGCCAGCGTTCGTCCTGAGCCAGGATCAAACTCTCCATAGTAGAAAGATGACTTGCTCATTTGAAGCTAGCGAGATTTTGCAATCTCTTTTATAGTCGATTACTCGACTGTGCTTACTCACTCGTTGTTCAGTTTTCAAAGATCAATCACTCTTGTCCAACCCGCTCTCTTTCGAAAGCCGGAAGACCAATATACCACACTGAGTTTTTATTTGCAACTCTTAATTTCGAGTTGTTTTTTGTTGTGTTTCTTGTGTTTCTCGTTTTGTCCTCAGCGGCAACTTTTATAAGATACCACAGACCGCATACACTTTGCAAGTCCTAATTTCAAAAAAATTAGAGGCACCGAATGGCGCCTCTAAACAAACAAATTACTCACCTTGGCGTTCACGCATCAACGGGAATAATAAGACATCACGGATCGATGGTGCATTCGTCAATAGCATGACCAAACGGTCAATTCCTATACCTAAGCCACCCGTTGGCGGCATACCATACTCAAGTGCACGGATGAAATCTTCATCCATTTCATGCGCTTCATCATTGCCCAGATCTTTTTCGCGCAGCTGCGCCTCAAAACGTTCTCTTTGATCGATTGGATCATTAAGCTCTGTAAAAGCATTCGCATGCTCGCGCGCCACGATAAAGAGCTCAAAGCGATCCGTAAAGCGCGGATCCTCGGGGTTCTTTTTGGCAAGCGGAGAAATCTCTAATGGATGCCCATAGATGAACGTAGGTTGAATCAACGTCTCTTCTACAAACGTCTCGAAGAATTGGTTCACAATGTGACCAAATGTCATATGCGGCTCAACAGACACCTTGTGCTCTTTGGCCAAACCATGCGCTTGCTCGTTCGTCATATGAACGCTAAAGTCTACGCCCGTGACTTCTTTGATCGCATCAACCATAGAGACACGTCTCCAACCTACAGCTAAATCAACCTCATGCTCTCCATAAGGAATCGTCGTCTGACCAAGAACCTCTTGCGCGATATGAGCAACAAGCTCTTCTGTCAACTTCATGATATCTTTGTAGTCCGCATAAGCCTCGTACAACTCAATCATCGTAAACTCTGGGTTATGACGCGTAGAGATCCCCTCATTGCGGTATACGCGGCCGATTTCGTACACTTTCTCCAGTCCGCCAACAATAAGACGCTTCAAATGAAGCTCAATAGCAATACGCATATGAAGCTGCATATCCAACGCATTGTGGTGCGTGTTAAAAGGACGTGCAGAAGCGCCACCCGCGATAGAATGCAGTGTTGGTGTCTCCACTTCCAAATAGCCCAAGGAATCTAAATAACGGCGCATGGATTGAATGATTTTGGAACGAAGAATAAACGTCTTCTGAACATCTTGGTTCATAATCAGATCCACGTAACGTTGACGATAGCGCAACTCAACATCACTAAGGCCATGGAATTTATCCGGCAACGGAAGCAAAGATTTCGTCAATACTTCAAGTGATTTCACTTTAATAGAGGTTTCACCTGTTTTCGTTTTGAAAACAACACCTTCCACCCCTACCATATCGCCTAGATCGAGAATATCAAAAGCTTTATAAATATTCGCCTCCAGCGCATCTTCACGCACGTAGATTTGAATTTTCCCTGTGATGTCTTGCAGATGTGCGAAGCTAGCTTTACCCATACTTCTCTTCTGCATAATACGCCCTGCAATACGAACCTCAACGTTCGCTTCATCTATATCCTCTTTGCTCATCTCTTGATAAGCCGAAAGAATATCCCCTGCTGTATGCGTCCTTACAAACTTGCCGCCGAAAGGATCGACACCAAGACCGCGAAGCTCGTCCAATTTGTTGCGCCTAATAACGAGCAATTCATTTAATTCCAGTTCCTGACTCATGCTTTTCATCTCCTACGAATTAGTTTAGGGCTGTGAACGGAAAAAAGCTTCCTGACGGAAGCTTTCCAAAAGGCTTGCGGCTGCACGCTACTTTTTAATATCAATAATTTGATACTGAATGACGCCAGCAGGTACTACAACATCAACGTTGGTGCCCTTTTGCTTGCCTAGAATAGCTCTACCCACAGGGCTTTCATTCGAAATCTTATTCTGCAACGGATCGGATTCAGCCGAACCTACAATGTTGTATTCTACCAAGTCACCATATTCCAAGTCTTTCAGCGTAACAATCGATCCAACACTAACCGTGTTAATATCGACATCATCGTTATTAATAATCCGCGCATTGCGCAGCATTTTTTCTAAAGTAATGATTCTTCCTTCAATAAAGGCTTGCTCATTCTTCGCATCTTCGTACTCGGAGTTCTCACTAATATCGCCATAACCGATGGCGACCTTAATTCTTTCCGCAACTTCACGGCGTTTCACGGATTTCAGATGCTCAAGCTCATCCTCTAATTTCCGTAGCCCTACTGGTGTAAGAATGACCTCTTTTTCAGCCATTGCCAACTGATCTCCCGTCATGTGAAAGATTTTCATATCGTTGAATCGATGCTTCCTGCTAGGAGTTAGGTCTTTATAGAGCTGATTCAAGTAGTATGAATTCACGTTTCATAATAAGTTGCTTACTCGTTAGTCTTTCAATATATGCAGGAACACATTAATATTGACTGATTATATTGCAACGGTTTCAAAATGTCAATGTCAACCATCACTGCTTCTTTTTAATGCAGCACAGCTGATTCTTCGGCTGTCCCAGACACGGAACTCGTTGCAAGATGTTCAACATATGCGTCCAATGTACGAACCATTTCATCCCGCTTCTCTGTCTCCATGATGATATCTTTCACACGGGCTGCTCCTGTCATACCTTTGAGGTACCAAGCCATGTGTTTGCGCATTTCCTTCACGGCAACATGTTCACCCTTGAGGGCAATTAATCGATCCATATGCAAAATCGCGATGCGGATTTTCTCTTCTGCCGACGGTTCCGGCGGTAGTTCACCATTAGCCAGGTATTGCACGGTACGATACAACATCCACGGGTTGCCTAGCGCACCACGTCCAATCATTACACCATCTACACCCGTTTGATCCAGCATGCGCTTGGCATCCTCCGGTGTGACGACATCACCGTTACCGATAACCGGAATCGAAAGAGCTTGCTTCACCTCACGGATGATATCCCAATCAGCTTTGCCCGTGTACAACTGCTCGCGCGTACGCCCATGAACACTAACGGCACTGCCGCCGCCTCTTTCGACAGCTTTCGCATTTTCGACAGCATAAATATGTTCCGAATCCCAACCAATACGCATCTTCACCGTAACAGGTTTACTTACAGCGGCAACGACTGTCGCGATCATAGCTTCGATCTTATCTGGTTGGAGCAACCATCTAGCGCCCGCATCACATTTCGTGATTTTGGGAACAGGGCACCCCATGTTGATATCAATAATATCGGCATTCGTATGTTGGTCAACAATTCTAGCCGCTTGAACTAACGTCTCCGTGTCGCCGCCAAAAATCTGAAGACTCAATGGCTTTTCACGATCATCGACATATAACATTTCCATCGAACGCGCATTACCGTGAACGATCGCTTTATCACTAACCATTTCCGCGCAAACTAAGCCTGTACCAAACTCTTTGGCGATTAATCGAAACGCTGGATTACAAACGCCCGCCATTGGGGCTAATACAACTCTATTGGGAGCTTCGACATTTCCTATTTTCAGCACCGAAGATTCCACTCCTCTCATTTCACAACTACTGCTACTAATTCCTCGGGTTCAATATTAAGAACTTGCGAGATATTATGAATCATTTTATTGTCTGGCTTGCGTGTTCCACGTTCAATCGCCCCTAGAATGGCAATCGATACGCCTAACAAATCGGCCAACTCACTCTGCGTATAGCCTTTTAACTTACGAAAAGCGCGTATGCGCTGTGCTATTGAGCTTTTTTCCATAGGATGACGCCTTCCTTTCCTTCCAGTTTCTCCAAGTGTGCAGAGATAGATTCAAATAGAGCGTCCTGCCGCGCGTAGAGAACCTCAGAGAGGGGCACTAATACAAAAGCCCGCTCATGCATCCGCGGATGCGGAATGATCAAGTCGGGGGTTGTAAGCTGGTGGTCACCATACAAGAGCAAATCCAAATCAATTGTTCGGGGTCCCCAACGTAAGTCACGTGTCCGACCCAAACGCTTCTCAATGGCTAGCAAGGTAACTAATAACGCTTCAGGCGATAAGTCCGTATCAATTTGAATAACCATATTTAGAAAAGCAGATTGATCCACATAGCCCACAGGCTCGGTTTCATAGATGCTGGACTGCCCCGTCACCGTTATCCCCGATTCCTCATTCAGCGCTGCGATAGCACCCTGCAAATAATGTTCACGCTTATCAATATTGGAGCCTAATGCGACGTAAGCAATCGTGCGTTCTCGATCTTCGGCTGTCATTCCAATGCCCGCTTTCGGTTAATCTCTATGGTAACACCGTCAAAAATAACGGCGAAGGGCGGATGCGGCTTAATGACCCGAACCGTCACTTCATTGATACTAGTATAAGTATGCAGGAGCTCGGATGCAATATTTTCTGCTAATGCCTCGATTAATTTGTACGTACGCCCTTCCACGATCTCTTTGATCAGGAAAAAAGCTTCGCCATAATGAACCGTTTCCGTCAAGTCATCGGTCTTTCCAGCTTTATCTAAAGGGAGCATCAGCTCTACATCGACGTAGAAGCGTTGGCCCAACGTGTTTTCTTCAGGAAACACACCGTGATTACCAAAAAATTGCATGCGGGTAAGGATGATTTTGTCCATAGGGGAGGCCTCCAGGGTTGAAATAACGATATAGATAACTTAAAGTTTACTGCGCAACATGGCATCCGTCATAACGGCTAACCGTTTGATGGCTTGAATATCGTGGACTCTAACGATTCCGCACCCTTGTGCAATGCCAAGTACGACAGTTGCTGCCGTTCCATCGAGCCGCTCCTCGGGAGGCAGCCCTAGGGTGAGTCCGATGACGCTTTTGCGCGATGTGCCTAAAAGAACTGGATATCCCATATCCACGATCGGACGCAGGTTGTTCATTAGATAGAGATTTTGCTCGTAGGATTTCGCAAATCCAATGCCGGGATCAAGAATGATATGCTCTGGCTTAACGCCCGCATGAATCGCCTGTTCTGTATATTGACGTAGATCTCCGATCACTTCTGGGAGAAATTCGACATATTCCGAGCTTCTCCGATTATGAGTGATGATAAATGGACAATCGTATTGCGCAACCACGGCTGCCATGTCGGCATCCGCTTGACCGCCCCAAACATCATTGATGATGTGGGCTCCTGCCTCTAGCGCTTGTCTGGCTACCTCCGCTTTGTAGGTATCAATTGAAATAGCGATGCTGATTTCACGGCGAATCGCCTCAACAACAGGAATTACACGTTGCAGTTCCTCGTCAGGCGTAACAATCGCTGCACCTGGCCGTGTGGATTCTCCACCAATGTCGATGATGTCTGCGCCTTCCGCAACCATTTGATGGGCTTTGCGAACCGCATCTTCAACTTGTCGGTAGCTGCCGCCATCCGAAAAGGAATCTGGCGTTACGTTTAATATGCCCATAATGATCGTACGATCACCGATGGGCAGTTCGTGTCCTCTACAGGATAACACATTCATTTAAGGATTCACTTCCTGTTCGTTACTGTGACATTGCGTAGCGTTGAATAAGTTGGCGAGTTGTAGTACCCGGAAATCCAGTTCCTACAGTGTAGGCTTGTCCACTCGGAGTATACAAAGTGGTGACAGGAACGATTTCTTGAATTGAATTCACGAGAATCACTTCTTCTGCTTCTACGAGATCTTCCCAACGGTACAAACCGTCCTGTGTAGGAAGTTGAAGCTGCTGTGCGAGATCGAGCACATGCGCTCTTGTAATGCCCGGCAAGATACCCGTATCGAGCGATGGGGTGTAGAGGGTATCATTTTTGACGAAAAAGAGATTGCTGACAATCCCTTCCGCCACATAGCCATCTTCCGAAAGCATAAGCCCCTCCGCCCCTGTAGCCCATGCGTATTGCCCTAGTTCTCTTCGAGCCAAAATGTTGTTCATATAATGAAAGGACTTAAACCGATACATGCCTTCCGGTGTATTGCGAGGCAGCTTGAGTAGTTGCAGCGCTTTGCCATGAAGGTAGGTTTTTTCATCCCTAGGAGGCAATGGCTTGATGTAGATGATTTCTGATGGCTTCGCATAGTCGCCGGAAGGAAGACCTAATGCCTCGACGCCGGCAGAGACGGTATAGCGAATATATGCTTCTTCGAGATGATTAGCTTGGAGCAACTCTTCGATGAGGCTTGTCAGCTTCTCTAAGTTAGGCTCGTAAACGATGCCCAGCTCCTGACACCCGTCCGTTAAACGACGAATATGTTCAGCTAGCAGGAACGGTTTGCGGTTGTAGGTTCGAAATGTCTCGAACAAACCGATCCCGTAAAGAAAACCGTGATCGTATACTGAGACCACGGCTTGTGTTTCTTCGGTTAAGATACCATTGATGGAGATGATCATACGTTAGTTAAACCCCTGACTTCGCTGTGCGGCGAAGAAAATTACGCAGCATTTGATGTCCATGCTGGGTGATGATCGATTCTGGGTGGAATTGCACCCCTTCAATCGGATACTCTTTATGACGCAAAGCCATGATTTCACCTTCAGCTGTTTGTGCGCTGATTTCTAGGCAATCGGGCAATGTTTCTCTTTTGACAATCAAAGAATGATAACGTGTCGCGATGAAAGGTGACGGAAGTCCTTCGAATAAGGTTTTACCGTCGTGGAAAATCTCAGATGTTTTACCGTGCATCAAGCGCTCTGCGCGAATCACATCGCCGCCAAAAGCTTGGCCAATGGATTGATGTCCGAGGCAAACGCCGAAAATCGGGATGATCCCTTTAAAATGGTCAATCAGTGATAAGCTAATTCCAGCTTCATTCGGCGTGCAAGGACCTGGAGATATTAAGATATGGTCCGGCGCCAACGCCTCGACCCCTGCCAAATCAATTTCGTCATTACGACGAACGATGACTTCCTCGCCAATCTCTCCCAAATACTGAACAAGGTTGTACGTAAACGAATCATAATTATCAATCACTAAAATCATTCTAAGCTCCCCTTTCGTCTCAGCCCACTCGGGCTTAAGCTCGGCTCATGCTCCGCTCGCTATACTCAATTGCTTTCCACATCGCTTTGGCTTTGTTCAAGGATTCGATGTATTCACGCTCTGGAATGGAATCTATAACGATCCCCGCTCCTGCTTGAATATGCCCCATCCCGTCAACCGCTACTAACGTGCGTATAATAATATTAAATTCCATATTGCCATTATAGTCAATCCATCCCATCGAACCTGTGTAAGGACCACGACGTACTGGCTCTAGTTCTTCAATGATTTCCATGCAGCGAATCTTCGGTGCGCCTGTAATGGTACCACCCGGAAAGGTTGCCGCAATGACATCATAGGCGTCCTTCCCCTCTGCCAATTCGCTGACAACTTCGGAGACGATGTGCATCACATGGGAGTAGTATTCGATGACCATGAAGTCTTTCACATGGACGGAACCATATCGCGAGATGCGGCCCATGTCGTTGCGCTCGAGATCGACCAGCATGACGTGCTCGGCACGCTCTTTGTCGTTGTGGATGAGCTCGCCGGCTAGGCGCAGGTCATCCTGTTCGTCCTTGCCGCGCGGGCGCGTGCCAGCGATCGGACGCGTCCGCAGGACGCCGTCCTCGAGCTGTACGAGCAGCTCCGGCGAGCCGGAAACAAGGGCGAAGCCTGCGAATCGCAGCAAGCCCATGTAGGGCGAAGGATTTACGACGCGCAGCGCCTCGTAAATCTCCTCCGGCGTCGTGCGCAGCTGCCGACTCTGTCTAACCGACAAGTTGACTTGGAACACGTCACCTTGGGAGATGTAGGCTTGGATGCGCTCCACCGCAGCCATGAACGCGGCTTTGTCGAAGGCAGGCTGGATGCCTGCGATGCTTTCGACGTCGATGTCCAGCAGCTCGCGCGCCATCGCGGGTTGGTCGGCACCGCTCAGCGGTGTGCCCGACCAGTTGCCAGCGCGGATCGCGTGCCAGCGAACGAGCATGGCTTCGGCGCTAGCGTGCGCCTGCGCGTAGAGCTCGCTGAGGTCTGTGGTTGTTGTGCATGGCATGTGCACAGCGATATACAGGCTCTTCTCCGTGTGATCCAACGTCCACACCTGATCATACATGGCAAAGCAGTAATCAGGGATCGGCAGATCATCTTGTGCTTGTTCTGGCAGTTTCTCAATGGTGCGAATCACATCGTAGCTCCAATAGCCTACGCAGCCACCGACAAATTTGGGCGCACCTTGGACTTTCGGACTACGATAAGATGACATCCACTGCTTGACGATGTCGAGCGGCTTCCCCTTCAGATGTGATACCGTTGAGGCCGTGTGACCTTTGATTTCTGCTTCCAAGCCTGTACCCCGCACAGTCGAAAAGGGATGCAGCCCAAAGTGCGTATAACGTCCGCCTTTTCCACTTTCAAGCACGAAGGAATCGGGCGAAGCTTCTTTCCATGCGTCTTCCCACGAGGCAATCCGATCATCGGCTAAGCCTAATTTGATTACATACGGCAGCATGTTGTAGCTAGAAGACCACTCCTGCCATTGTTCCACTGTAGTTAAAATCATACTTGTGCTCCTTAAAATCCGTTAATTCGTTGTCCATTAGTATACTCCAACCCTATAAAGAAAAAAAGCCCCAGCTGTAATAGCTGAAGGCTCGATCTCTTTGCATGTGTTTGGACCTTATTGCTCTTCGAATTGGTACAAAGGCGTGGAAAGGTAACGCTCACCGTTACTTGGAACGACAGCAACGACACGTTTGCCAGCGCCTAACTCTTTAGCAACCTTCAATGCTGCGAAAATCGCTGCACCGGAGGAGATTCCGCCAAGAATACCTTCTTCTTTGGCAACACGGCGTGAAGTTTCGAACGCATCTTCGTTCTCAACAGCAATAATTTCATCGTACACATTCGTGTTCAAAATATCTGGAACAAAACCTGCGCCGATACCTTGAATTTTATGAGGACCTGGCTTACCGCCGGAAAGAACTGGGGATGCCGCAGGTTCAATTGCGTAAATTTTGATGTTCGGGAAGTTTTCTTTCAAAACGCCACCTGCACCTGTGATTGTACCACCTGTACCGATACCGGAAATGAAAGCATCCAGTTTCCCATCATGTGCGTTGATCGCTTCCACGATTTCAGGTCCTGTCGTTTCACGGTGAACCTTCACATTCGCTTGGTTCTTAAATTGTTGTGGAATGAAGTAGGTAGGATTCTCTGCTTGAAGTTCTTCCGCACGTTTAATTGCACCCTTCATGCCTTCTGCTCCAGGAGTTAGAACGAGCTGTGCACCGTAAGCGCGAAGCAGGTTACGTCGCTCCAATGACATTGTTTCTGGCATAACTAGGATAGCTTTATATCCTTTAGCTGCTGCCACCATGGCAATCCCGATTCCAGTGTTACCACTCGTTGGTTCTACAATTGTGTCACCTGGTTTCAATTTGCCTTCTTGCTCGGCAACTTCGATCATGGAGATGGCAATACGGTCTTTTACACTAGCACCTGGATTTTGGTACTCTAGTTTCACATAAACCTCTGCACTGCCTTCTGGAACAACACGGTTCAAACGAACTAGTGGTGTATCTCCAATCAAATCCGTAATGCTCTGTACTAATCTTGCCATAATATTTCCCCTCCAGATTAAGTTTGCATGATTTCCGAGTTAATTAGTCGGTATTAATTATATTAATCTTAACAATGCACTTACAGGTTGTCAACCCATTTCTCACAATCCCTTATCGGAGTGTTGGATCCAACACACTTACCTGCCATTTACCCCGTAGCTGCGCGACAAACTCTTTCAATGGAGGTGCTTGTTGCAACGCAAGCTCCCTGCGTACACTCTCCCGAATGAACACCAGATCCGGATTCTTTTTGTCCCGCCTACTCTTAAGTAATACGACGGCAAATCCTTGTAAAACAGGGATGGGCTTACTAACTTCGCCAACCTTCAACAGTTTCGCTGCCTCTAGGATCGGAGCCTCCACAAAAGGATCATCCCCTTCAATCCAACCCAAATCACCACCCGTGTTATTGGTGGCATCATCAATGGATCGATCTCTGGCAAGAATCCCAAAGTTCCCGCCTTTGGCTAGTTCCGCAATGACTTTCGTCGCTTGTTCCTTCGTGGATACAATGATCTGCCCAATGTTGTATTCTGTTTCTTGTTTAAACTCATCTGCATGGGTCTTTATGTATGTATCAACCTGAGTATCAGTGATGTGAATGGATGCCGTTGCTAGCTTCTCAAGTAACAACTTATTCGATACATCCTCTTGGATTTCCTGCTCAGACATCCCCAATTGACTTTGCATGGAGTCATAAAATTGCTGTTCACTTTCGTACCCTTGCTGCATCCTTTTCAGCTCACGATTGATTTCCGCACTCTCTACCTGAATCCCCGACTCATTTCCCTCTAAGCGAATTACTTCACGATCCAGCATTTGACTTAGCTGCTCTGGGCCATAATGGCGTGTTAGCGCTAATTCGAGCTCATCCATGGTAATTTCACGATTTCCAATTTTGGCGATAACTCGTGTATGCTTCTTCTCACCCTGCTGTTCTGGCTCCGGTGATTGTCTTGGCTCTGATTGGTTGATGGCATGACTGATCAGCAAGGAGGCGAGCACGAGAATACATATCGCCATCGCGATGATGACTCCCCACAATCGCTTTACATTGCGCATCCTATTTCCCTCTTTTACTTCCATATTGCTGCTTGCATCTGTATTCACTAGCTAAATCAAGCAGATTACCATGATTGCCTATCAATCATCCGTTGTAAATCTTCCCCTTCATACCGGTAAGCTTCATTACAGAAATGACAAACGACTTCGGCAACTCCCTCTTCTTCCAGCATTTCTTGAAGTTCTTTTTTGCCCAGCGAAATCAGTGTAGACTCCACTTTCTCCCGACTGCATTTGCAGCGGAACATGACGTCCATCTCGTCAAGTTTACGGAAAGAGGGGAGTACGGTTTGTAAAATTTCTTCTAAATTCAATCCTCCGCCTAACATGTTCGTGAATGTCGGGATTTGGCCCAACATGGCTTCAATCTCATCAATTTCACTATTCGTTAAACCAGGAAGCAACTGAATCACAAATCCCCCAGAAGCAAGGATCGTATGGTCCGTATTCACCAAAACGCCAAGTGCAACTGCCGAAGGTGTTTGTTCCGACTTAGCAAAATAATACGTGAAATCCTCTGCCAATTCGCCTGAAATTAAAGGAACGCTTCCTTTATAAGGCTCTTTCATGCCTAGATCTTTCGTTATGTATAAAAAACCGTCTGTGCCCACGGCAGCAGCAACATCTAATTTGCCGTTCTCTTTGAGCGGCGGGTCTACCAAAGGATTATCTACGTATCCACGCACTTCACCCTTCGCATTCGCATCAACCACGATTTGCCCGATCGGTCCATCGCCTTTGACTTGCACAATGAGATGTTCCTCTCCMTTGAGCATTGCAGCTATAAGAAGCGCCGCCGCGGCTGTTCTTCCTAAGGCAGCTGTCGCTGTTGGTGTCGTTTGATGCCTTCGACTTAGCTCTTCCGTTAGAAGAGTCGTCTGAACAGCGAACGCACGCACTCGTCCATCTAACGCTGTTCCTCGAATTAAATAATCAGTCATGTCTGTGTCCTTCCTTAAACAACTTAAACATTTTTCTCATAAATCATTTGCAAACCTTGTAAAGTAAGCAATGGGTTGACGACTTGAATCGTCCGAGACTCACTGGAAATAAGCTCTGCCAAACCACCCGTCGCGATAACTGTTGGATTTACATTAAACTCTTGAATGACACGTCCGACGATCCCATCAACCTGGCCAACATACCCATAAATAATTCCCGCCTGCATCGCAGCAACGGTATTCCGACCCACAACACTTTTGGGCTTAACCAGCTCAATGCGGGGCAACTTCGCCGCTTTCTGATACAACGCTTCAGTGGAGATTCCAATGCCTGGCGCAATGGCGCATCCCACTAATTGCCCTGAGGAATCAATGTAATCGTACGTTGTAGCTGTCCCGAAATCGACGATAATACACGGAGCCCCATATAGCTCCAACGCCGCTACCGCATTCACGATGCGATCTGCGCCAACTTCCTTCGGATTGTCTACACGTACATTCAATCCTGTTTTGATCCCTGGTCCTACGATAAACGGCGCCCTTTTCAAGTAGTGTAAGCAGAGGTTTTCCATCGCATTCATCAACGGGGGCACGACAGATGAAATAATGACACCCTCTACTTGCGCAAAGGAAATACCCGAGTGTTGGAACAAACTGTGCAGCTGCATGCCGTACTCATCAACAGTAGCCGACCGATTCGTGCTTACCCGCCAATGATGCAAGAGCGTACGTTCTTGGTAGAGGCCGAGCACAATGTTGGTATTCCCGACATCGATAACGAGAATCATAGTGCCGTCTCCTTCCGCTCATTCAGATCTAATGAAATATCGAGCGCCGCTACCGAGTACGTCAGTCGTCCAACAGAAATCACGTCTACACCCGTTTCTGCCATTGCTTTAATTGTTTGCGGGGTGACCGAACCTGACCCTTCTACTACAATATGCGGCGCTTTGCTTTTAATTATCGAAACTGCTTCTTTCATTTGAACTGGAGCCATATTGTCCAACATGATGATATCCGCATGGGCTTGAAGCGCTTCATGAAGCTGCTCGAAATTCTCAACTTCCACCTCGATCTTCATCGTGTGGGGAATGTTCTGACGAGCTGCTTGAATAGCTTGGGTAATACCACCAGAGCCTTTGATATGATTATCTTTGATCATAACCGCATCATAGAGTCCGAAACGATGATTATAACCACCACCAACGCGTACTGCATATTTCTCAAGCAATCTGTGTCCAGGCGTTGTTTTGCGTGTGTCAACCAGTCTGGTAGGCAAGCCTTCTAAAGCAACCACAAATTCATGCGTCTTCGTGGCGATCCCCGACAATCGTTGCATCAAATTCAGACTTAACCGCTCGCCCAATAAGATACTTCGTGTATTGCCTTCCACTTCAGCTAGTATGGTCCCTTTATTAACAGACGATCCTTCGACCACTTTTGTTTCAAAATGAAGTGAAGCATCGATCACAGCAAAAACCTCCTGTGCGATGCGAAGCCCACAAACGATTCCATCTTCTTTGACGTGGATAATCCCTTTGGATACTTGTTCCAAAGGGATTGTTGTCAGAGTCGTGACATCGCCAGTGCCAATATCTTCTTCAAGCCAAAGGCGAATTTGCTTCCGAACTAATTCCATATTTATTTCTAACATATTAGATCCACTCCTCAATCCTATCTTCCCCGCGTTGGAAAACGATATGCTTCCTCCATACCAAGTCATCCCGATCCGGGAAATCTTCTCGATAGTGACCGCCGCGACTTTCCTCACGGGTTAATGCTGCTGTTGTTGTTAAAAGAGCTACGTTAAGCAAATTAGCAAACTCATACTCTTCGCGTTTGGTCATCAACGAATCAAAGATCGACAATTGTCTCGCCAATTCCTCATAACCCTTCTGCAAGCCTTTGGCAGACCGTTTGAGACCTGCGTAGCGGAGCATGACTTTCTGAAGCTTCAACTTTTTCTCTACAACGGCTTGATTCGCGATCTCCGTCCGAGGGGCTTCGGAAGCCGAACGAATCTGGATATCCCCTTGTAAGGCAGGCAACTCTTGGATACGTTCAATAATTCGACGTCCGAATACAATGGCTTCCGATAACGAGTTGCTCGCTAAACGGTTTGCACCATGTACGCCTGTAGATGAAACTTCACCACATGCGAATAGGCGACGAACTTTGGTTTCTCCGTATAGATCCGTTTTTACGCCACCCATCATATAATGCGCTGCCGGGGCAACCGGGATCCAATCGGTACTCATATCAAGTCCATAATTCAGGCAATATTCATATATCGTCGGAAAACGATGTTTAATCAATTCTTCGGATTCGTGTGTAATGTCAATGTAGACAAAAGTTGATTTACAGTTCTCCATCTCATCAACAATGGCACGTGCAACAACATCCCTTGGCGCTAGCTCCAATTGTGGATGGTAGCGCTCCATGAAGCGCTCTCCTTTGATGTTGCGCAAATAGGCGCCTTCTCCCCGCACCGCTTCGGAGATCAGAAACCGCGGTGCCCCTGGGTAGCATAGCGCTGTTGGGTGGAATTGAATAAATTCCACATCCTGAATTTGTGCGCCCGCGCGGTGGGCAATCGCAATCCCATCACCTGTAGCGATGTCCGGATTGGTTGTGTAACGGAACAGCTGTCCCGCGCCACCGGAGCAAAGGATCGTGGCATTGCCACGCACAAACACACGCTGTCCGTTTGGTTTCTGTACGAGCGCTCCGTAACATTCGCCGTCTTGGGTAATCAGGTCGATCACAAAGTGGTCGTCCCAGATTTCAATATTCGGATCTTGCTTCGTACGCTCCGAAAGAGCTCTGACAATTTCCGCGCCAGTCGCATCGCCATTGGAGTGCAATATTCGACGCTGACTATGCGCTCCTTCCTTCGTCAAAGCAAATTCCCCGTTCTCTAGATCGAACTGGGTTCCCATTCGAATCAAATCTTGAACGCCTTCTGGCCCTTCATGCACAAGAACATCAACAGCTTCTGTCGAACAGAGTCCTGCACCTGCAATCACAGTATCTTGACGGTGATATTCCGGTGAATCTTCATCTGAGATTACAGCAGCAATCCCGCCTTGCGCATAGCGTGTGTTGCTATCCAAGAGAGATTTCTTCGTTATCATGAGCACTTTCTTAGTCTCGCTGGCACGGAGCGCCGCGAATAAACCTGCTATGCCTGCGCCAATAACAATTACATCCGTATGTATATGAGGAATAGTATCTAAATCAACATCTACGAGATATCTAGGAATCATGACGTTTCACCTGTTCTCCACCATTAATACCTCGAAAAGCAACGTCAGTTCGTCCACAATTCGCCTATCGGATCGATACTAGCCTTGCTTTACGAGGGGACCTATTCACCGTACAAGAGAGTAGCGCATGCTACTTAACTTGTAACATGCGCTCTAAGGACAATCTCGCTTTATCTGCTACGTCTTCCGGTACATAAATCTCTGGTTGCATCGTCTCAAGACACTTCACGATTTTCTTCAAGTTGTTCACTTTCATATTAGGGCAAACTAAGTACTTCGTAGCAAAATGAAATTTCTTATTCGGGCTATCTAGACGCAACTGATAACCGGTTCCATCTTCCGTCCCTACGATAAACTCTTGGCAGTCGGACTCTTTGCAGTATTTAATTATCGCCGTCGTGCTGCCTACGAAGTCCCCAAGCTTCACTACTTCTGGACGACACTCAGGATGAACAACGAATTGTGCATTCGGATATTGCGCTCTCATTTCTTCTACATCTTTAACAGTCAGCATATCATGCGTGTTGCAATAGCCTTCCCAGATGATCACTTTTTTGCTTGTGAATTTTGATACATAGTCACCCAAATTTTTATCCGGTACCCAGATAATCTCATCTGAATCGACGGAATTGATGACATTGATCGCATTCGCAGAAGTACAACAAATATCGGTTTCGGACTTCACATCAGCCGAAGTATTAATATAAGCAACGACTTTGGCATTCGGATGCTGGCGTTTAAGGGCACGTAGACCTTCAACATTCACCATATCTGCCATCGGGCAACCAGCCCGTTCGTCTGGAATAATTACGGTTTTATTGGGTGCAAGAATCTTCGCGCTTTCCCCCATGAAATGAACACCACAGAATACGATGACATCCGCATCGGTTTGTGCCGCCTTCTGAGCAAGCAAAAAGGAATCTCCTCGAAAATCCGCTACCTCTTGAACTTCGTCACGCTGATAATAATGTGCAAGAATAATGGCATTCCGTTCTTTCTTCAATTGCAACAGTCGTTCTTTGAGCTCGCGGTTTTGTTCCGCTTTGCGCTCTAATGCTAAGGCTTCCATGGTGCTTCCTCCCCTATCTGGGACGTAAGAATCGTCTCAATCGTCTATCTAAAAGTAGTATGATCTAAAAGCAACAAAATTAGAGATTTACAACTAATTTACACATTCTCACATCGCCTGTCAATGCGCAAATACATTGAAAAAACTCGGAATTCCGTGCACACTGAACGTGTACAACGGATTTCCGAGTTCGCATTGCAACTTACTCTTCTGTTTGATCCGGCTTAATCTCTTTAACTTCTTTGTCTTTGTCAAATTCCAGCTTATTGCTTTCGCTAGCTTGACTTTGACCTTGAATTGTAACCTTAACATCTTCCTCATCCGTGCTAGCGTTAAGCTTGCCTTTTTCCAAGAGTTCGATGATTTCGTCTTTATCCAATGTTTCTTTCTCTAGCAATGTTTTGGCAACAAGGTGGATCTGATCCGCATGCTCCGTAAGAATTGTGCGTGCACGTTCGTAGCACGTACGAATAAAGCTTTGCATTTCTTGATCGATCTCGTAAGCAATCGCATCACTATAATTCTGCTCGTGTCCGATATCGCGGCCCAAGAATACTTGACCTTGGGAGCTGCCGAACTGCATCGGTCCAAGCTTATCGCTCATCCCGTATTCCATAATCATGCGACGAACGATTCCCGTTGCTTTCTGGAAGTCGCTGTATGCCCCTGTGCCAATTTCTCCGATGAACAATTCTTCGGAAACACGACCACCCAAGAGTCCAGTTACTTTATCCAGCAGCTCGTTCTTCGTTTGCATCATGCGATCTTCGCCTTCTTTAGGCAGCATCATCACATATCCGCCAGCGCGTCCGCGAGGTACGATCGTAACCTTGTGAACCATGTCCGCATTCTCCGCATGATAACCGATAATCGCATGACCCGCTTCGTGGTACGCTACGATACGTTTCTCAGCATCAGAGATGATACGGCTTTTCTTCTGTGTACCTACGATAATACGATCAAAGGCTTCTTCAACTTCCGCCATCGAAATATCTTTACGGTTACGACGAGCTGCAATCAAAGCTGCTTCATTCAACAAGTTCTCAAGATCAGCACCCGTAAACCCAGTTGTATAACGTGAAAGTGAATCTAGCTTCACATCTTTAGCAAGCGGTTTGTTACGCGCATGAACTTTCAATACAGCTTCACGGCCTTTGATATCCGGACGATCTACCGTGATTTGACGGTCGAAACGGCCTRGACGCAATAAGGCAGGGTCTAGAATATCAGGGCGGTTCGTTGCTGCTACGATGATAATACCTTCGTTCGCGCCAAATCCGTCCATTTCAACAAGCAATTGGTTGAGTGTTTGCTCACGCTCATCATGTCCGCCGCCTAAACCAGCGCCACGTTGGCGACCAACCGCATCGATTTCATCGATAAAGATAATACAAGGTGAATTCTTCTTCGCATTCTCGAACAAGTCACGAACACGGGATGCGCCGACACCGACGAACATCTCAACAAAGTCAGAACCGGAGATACTGAAGAAAGGAACGCCTGCTTCACCGGCAACAGCACGAGCAAGTAGCGTTTTACCTGTTCCTGGAGGACCATTCAATAGAACACCCTTAGGAATTCTAGCGCCAACTGCTGCGAATTTACGAGGATCCTTAAGGAATTCAACAACCTCGATTAATTCTTGCTTCTCTTCATCCGCACCTGCCACATCTTCAAATGTGACACGTTTCTTCTCCTCATTATACAGGCGCGCACGGCTCTTGCCGAAGTTCATTACTTTACCGCCGCCGCCTTGCGCTTGATTCAATAAGAAGAAGAACAAAATGAAGATAATGACGAATGGAATAATGGACGTAAGAAAGCTAATCCAAACGCTATCGCGTTCCATCGGCCCGTACTCTTCCGAAGGTACGCCGTTCGCTTCAATCATTTGTACAACTAACGGCTCATAAGGAGCATGTGTTTCAAAGCTCTTCTTATCCGCGCCATTAGGCGGGTTAATATACTTACCCTTAATCGAATAGGTATACCCATCGAACTTTAACACTACGGACTCTACATTTTTGTTTACAACTGCTTGTCGGAATTTATCGTAAGTGATTAACTCCTTCTGTTCATTCTGGGTACTGATGAAATGAACGATCCCCACGGTAACCAAAAATATAAGCAAATAAAAGCCGGTATTCCGGATAATTCGATTCATAACGAGCCTCCTCTCAAACGGCACACAATTATTATTTTACCACACTCCGGTAAAGCGCTACAACTTTAGTGCCTTAGTGCGCCTACGGAACATGACACTAGCTCGAGTAGATCTCTGGTTTCAATATGCCGATAAATGGAAGGTTACGATACTTCTCTGCATAATCCAGACCATATCCGACAACGAACTCATCGGGTAGCACATAACCCGCATAATCAGGTTCAAGCTCTACCGTTCTGCGTGCCGGTTTATTAAACAGCGCAACAACCGAGATTGTCTTAGCATTGCGACGTTCTAGCACATCTATCAGATAACTTAGCGTTAACCCACTATCGATAATATCTTCCACGATCAGGATATGACGCCCTTCCACGGGTACATCAAGATCTTTGATAATTTTAACGACTCCCGAGGATTTCGTGGATTGACCGTAGCTGGATACCGCCATAAAATCAAGTTCCAAAGGTACTCTAATTTGCTTTACAAGATCCGCCATAAAAATAAAAGCGCCCTTCAGTACACAAATAACCAATGGATTCTTACCTTCGTAATCAGCGGAAAGCAATTCCCCTAATTCTTTGATCTTGCCTTGAATTTGTTCTTCACTGTAAAGTACTTCTTGAATGTCGCTGTACAAGGATGAACCCCCTAGATTATATTATGAATCCTTATAAATTTACATTCTAGAAGAACGAAATTTACGTATGTTCCTGCAGCACTAGCTTCATATGAAGCACACGTTCTGTGTCTGGTCCGACCAAAGCGTGTTTGGACCTACGAAATCCAGCAATCCAGAGAATTCGTCCGGATGCGTCGACCAGTAGTGGGATGACCTCACGCCGAGTTAGTGGCATTTTGGCATCAATGAACATATCCTTTACCTTTTTGGACCCGTTTAAACCAAGAGGTTCCAATCGGTCTCCCGATCTGCGGCTTCTCAAACAAAGCGGCAATTCTACCTGGTCTACATCCAAAAATACGTCGCCATTATGGTCTGGTGATGAAGCAGCTGTCTCATACGCGCTTAAAGGCATCCATGAGTAGATCAATTTGGCGTTCATGTCCGGCAGGTCCAGCTCATTCGATGCTAACCGGATCTCATAAGCATAAGGCTTAGGATCTGGTGCAAGGGTCTGAAATTGAATAGATCCATATTCTCTCACAATATAAATCTGTTCATCCACTTGGAGGACTTGATTCGACATCTGATCTTTAATCATTAACTCACGCACGCGCTCAATTCGTGTAAATACCAGCCGTTCCCTTTCCAAACAAAGACAGTTTAATATTAATTTAATCAAACGCCTTTGTAAAGCAACGTGAAGCTCGGCGAAATCACTCCGATTCAAGCGGCAGATGTTCGACTGAAATGTCACGATTCGGCGAAAAACCTTATCCGTTTCTGCATCCAAATAATCATTCTCAGCTTGCATCACATCCGTCAATCGATTGAGTGACTCTGGAAGTTGTTCATTATACTGTTTCAGCATTGGCATAAGATCTAGCCGAATCCGATTGCGGAAATACTTCCGCAGCTCATTGCTGCTGTCCTTACAATAGGTAATTTCGTGCTGAGCGCAATAATTCACAATATCTGATTTGTATATACGTAAAAAAGGACGAATCAGTTCCACTTTTTTTTCGCGCCTTCGTTCCGGCATGCCAACTAGCCCCGATGGACCTGTCCCACGCAAGATTCGCATCAACATCGTTTCAGCTTGGTCATCGGCATGATGGGCCAAAGCGATCCGTTGTGCACCGTACCGCTCAGCGACTCCATGGAGAAATTCATATCTTTTCTCGCGCGCTGCCGCTTGCCCATTTAAGGAAGCCTCCTCTATATAAGCAGGAACATCGATAACACCAATTTCACAAGGAAGGGCCAGCCCTGCCGCAAGCTCCGCAACGAAATCTGCTTCCGCATCCGATTCCACGCCCCTGAATTGATGATTCACATGGGCAACCACGATCGTCCACTGGTGGGTATTTGCAAGACGAAAAAGGACATGCAACAGCGCCACTGAATCAGGTCCCCCTGAAACCGCGACGACGATCACATCCCCTGCATCTGCAAGCTTTTCTTCCTCAATTCGTCGTTCCACTTTGGTAACAAGATCCGTATCCATCTCGCATTCCTTTCGGCCTTTTCTTCCCCTGCGCTACCAATACATATATATCGTTGCTCCACAAATAAAAATAGATGCAGCAAAACATATTTTAAGCCATGGCATTTTCAGCGTCGACTGTGCGACCTTCTTACCTGCAATCAGCTTTTTCCATTCCACAATCGCTTCTTCCGACGTATTAAACTCGCCGCGCAAAGCTTTATTCAGAAAAGGTGCCAACTGAGCAGCAACTGGATTTTCCCGCATTATTGACGTTAATTGATCTAACTCTCGGTTTTGAGGGAGAGTTTTGATAAAGCCAGCGAAGCGTTTGCGGTGATCTAGTGTTTTTAATAGTAAAATAGCAAATGAAAATAGATCGTAACTTTCCTCCGCAACCCGCTCCCCCATATTCCAAAACCCACGATCGTAGACTTCTGTTAATTGTTTAATCGCTCGTCCCTTGGGTGATACGCCCCCGAAATCAATGAGGTCCACATCGCCATAGTTAGAAACAATCATATTCTCGACCTTCAAGTCTCCAAATACATACCCACTCCTGTGGATTTCAGTGAGCTTCCGCAATAGGTTCGTGCCGATCACATATATCCAGTCTTGACTCCGCTTATGTATAAATTCAGAAAGAGTCACTCCCTCAATATATCGCATGACATAGAAGGAGATTCCTTTCCCTTGAACCATCATATCATCTGAATCAATCAAAAAGTTCTTAAAAGAATTCTCTTTCATTGAAATAGCAAGTAAGGAATTGATCTCTGACTGATGGTCAACCGTTTCATATCCAGCTTTAAGCGCAAATCTAGCGTTTCCCCTTCGAACAAGAGCAACAATGCCATTGGAGCCTGCACCTAATAAGCGTTCGACCACATACACGTGGCCATTCCACTTCCCCTTAATTACAGCCCCTGGGCGAAAGGCCTCATCATACCACGTAGTCACTCAGCATCCCTTCCTCAGTCGTCTTTGGTGAGAAAGGCTTCTCTGTCACGAACTGCAACGTTTGCAGCAATGCTGGACCGGTTGGTGTCGTACCCTTCATGTTTATTTTATAGAACATCTTGTCGACATTTGCAAGCTGATTCGTCCAACCATGATCCATTTCTAGTTCCTGATCACTCGATTTGGCAGATGGAAAATGGAATACAGCAAGCTCGCTCACGCCACTTCGGGCTCTTAAACTAAGCAAAAGGTCATGAATCGCTTCACGTACCGCGGCAAGCTTCGGCTTCATACTAGCACTTGCATCTATTAAAAGAGCAACACGTAGCGACGTGGTTTCACTCATATTATCAATAACTTGTACGACTTCAGCTCGCTTCTCTGGTGGCAATTGCTCTAATTGTGAAATCCCCAATATACTTTGCAGTTCCTTGCCCACAGCATGCTGGATGGTTGCATTAACGGTTTTCCGAGTCATCATTTGCACGGTATGCGATAGTTGTTCGGAATTAACAATCCGACTCATGCCACCGCCTGCTGCTGCAATCTCTCGAATCTCTTCTGAGCCAAGCACGCCTAACTCCCCATGATCAATCACACCAATGACATTCACAGCAACACCCTCTGCTTGTGCTTGTGCCGCTGCTATCACGGGACTTACGCCAACATTGGAACAACCATCTGTAATTAATAAAATTTGTTTCATCATAATCTTCTGCCTCCCTGACCGATAAGATTCGCTCTCTAGTAGTTTCATATCCTAGTTTTTCCATTTGTGAGAGTGTCTAATCATCTTGCAGGTAGGGATTACGAAAGGTATTTACTCGATTTTATCCTATAAAGCATATGTTAAGAACCAAATAAGCAGGGGGCATCCCCCTGCTTATTTGTAGCGTTAGTCAATCGCGATTAAGTTAGCGTCTCCTCCGAACTTTCCTTCCTAACATCATACCAAACAGCACGAAAGTTAAGCCAGCAAGCTTGACATAGAGATGGCTAGACTCACCCGTTACCGGCAATGTTGCAGGCTCCATAGTGGGAAGAGCCACCACACCAGGAGCGGAAGGTTTAGGTGACGGCACCGTCGCAGCCGGTGGTGAAGGCTTAGATGACGGCGTAATAGAAGGACTTGGTGTTATACTTGGTGTCGGTGTCGGTGTTGATGATGGTGTCGATGTTGGCGGTGGTGTCGGTGTCGATGTTGGCGGCGATGTTGGTGTTGGTGTCGATGCTGGCGTTTTGCTATTCGTATACGTCACCTTTTTATTCTCTGCCGGTTGTAGTGTAAATGGATGCTCACTTCCATCTAGAGTATACCCACTTGGTGCTGTGGTTTCCTTAATCACATAGTCTCCTGCAAGCAAGCCTCGGAAAAAGGCAATACCTGCTTCATTCGTCGTTTGCGTTTGAATTAAATTCTTCGTTTCACCAGACTTCCGGTAAAGCTCATAGATTGCTCCACTTAGAGGTAACTCTTTGTTAGAAGAATCTACCTTTTTCACTTCTAAGGACCCGCGGACACCATTTCCTGTGCCTGAACCCGAGGATACGCCTACCACAATGTCTGTGACGGTTTCTTTTGTAATCGTTTGTACATTATTTCCGCTGAAACTGACAGCATTGGTGATAGATTCCTGATCGCGGGCCGCTATGACAGATTGATATTCCAACACAAAAGCTGTCGAGATCAGACTCTTGAATTTTAAACGGAACGTCTGATTCCCTGTTGCATCTGTTTGAATATCAACGGTGTAGCCAACTCCCTTTACTAATTCAATGTCCTTGGTTAAATCACCATTGGCAGCTGCCTTCATACTGAACAAATGAAATGAATCCGACAGTAACACTTGATTGCTAGATGGCGTATCGAATATTTCCGCATCGGTTAGCTTCGATTGCCCCTGATTAACGGTAATCTGCCAGTTGATCTTATCACCGTTCTGTGAACCGTTCTTGCTCACGTATTCCCCACCATGAGGGATATTAACAGCTGCTGTAAGATCTTTAGACACTTGGGTTGAGCCATCAAATAGCTTCGCTGTATTCAACACCCGATTGGTTATCAACTGGTTCTCTAAGCTTGTAATAAAATCGATCGTATAAGCCTCTGAAATGGGGTCAAGAAAAGTAATGATAAGTTTTTTCTGAGGCGTAACCTCATAGTGGTACTTTGCAGGATCCACCAAATCACCTAGCGAATGGCCTCCGCTTGGAGCGATGAGCATTTTATGAATAACTAACGAGTTTTCAAGCAGGGTCTGACCAGACTCCAACATATCTTCAATTTTGGCTTCGGAAATGCTTTTGCCATTGTAATTAATCCCTACACTCCAAGTGATTTGTTTATTCACTGCGTTATAAGTACCGCTTTTAAATCCATTTTTCTTCACTTCGTTGTAGGGATTGAACTCCGCTGTCACTGTCTTCGTATGCGCTTGCTCTTGTCTAATCCAGTCGATTGTCGCCTGATTGGTGAATACATTTGCACTGCCCAATGGAAGTGCTAACTCAAGGTTGAACGCAGTATCATAAGTAATTTGTATAGGCTGAGAAATCGGATCGGTAAATGTCAGGGTGAATCCAACATCTGCGCCAATACTGCTATCAAGGGTGTAGTCTGCTGGACTAGTAAGGATAACATTCCCTTTCTTTACGACTAAGGAGTCTGGTATCAACCGTAGTCCCTTACTAGGAAATGTATCTGTTACAACGACGTGATCCATTTCCTGACTGTCACCATTAATGACGATTTGCCATCCCACTATCTTCGATTGATAGTTAACATCACCTCTCGTCTTTACAATACCAACTTGCGTATATGGCTTGGTAGCCGTAGTGCTGCTATTTTCTCCTGTGCTTACCTTATTAGTAAGAATTCCATCCTCATATATGGGACCTGTTGCTTTCGTTTTATAGATGATTTTATACGCAGAAGAGATGTCTTCTAGAAATTGCAATTTAAAGCCTGTTTTCCCCTCTCCCGTAAGTAAGGAAACCGTATATTTATCCGTTGGCACTTCGCCGGCGAGTGTTGGTACACCACTGCTGTTCAATGTCACCTTATATACATGAATTGTTCCTCCCACCAACTGATGAATATTATCAAATAAATCAGTTAGTACGGCCTCAGATTGAGAGATCCCCTCTTCTCCAGCGTTATATAAGATAGCCCATTCCATGGTCTGAGTTATTGGATCATACTTCGTCGCTTCCTTCATCAGCATGTTCCCACGTGATACACTAACTGTTGAAGAAGCTTGAACAGGTTCCTTGTTAGATCCAGAGAAACTGGCTGTATTCGTGAAGGAAGTCTTGAACATATCTGTAATTGGTGTTGAAAATTGAATACGATATGCAGACGTTATTGGACTCTCCGTAAACTGAACACGAAGAACCCCACCCTCGGTACTCACCGCATAGCTGCTACTGTCCAATTTCACCCCTTGTATGACCGTCCCATCGAGTTGCACATTTAATTGATAAACGGCAACCGTCACAGGAACAGCTAATCCCTGGATAATCGGATCCGTAACAACGGCATCCTGAACAGTATCCAACGTCTTGTTCACATCCACTGTCCAATCAATCGACTTCGCATTATAACTTAGAGGAGCACCAGATTTACTAATCGTTGAATCTACGTTAGGCTTGAACTTTATGGTAAATATTTGATCGCCGCTACGTATTGGAATCACAATCGTTTGTTCCGTAGTCCCTGTAATTTGACTCTTATTGAATTGCGTAAGGAAGCTCAACGTTCCCTTCAAATCATCATGACTCTCAATAAACTCGTTAAATGTAATCACCACATGATGACTATCTTTATCGGCATGGAAATTCCCTACTGTTGAACTGTTATCTATGACAAGGGCACCGCTTACATTGTTGAATAACACAAACTCCTGCGGCAGCGTAAAAGTAAATGTATCTCCGTTATGATAGCCATGACCATTTGGCAAAGACCAGGTGTAATCCAGCTTCGCTTGTGCATTCTGGTCATACACATTACCCGTTACAACTTGACCGTTACTATCGTATACCGCTAATGTAACACTATCTAGGATGCTGCCCGATATCTCAGTTGCATTCACCTGGCTTGAAAGGGTAATCCCATAAAGGCATTGCATAAACATCAAGAGCGCAATTAGCATAGCCTTCGTTTGTTTCTTCACCATCTTTGTTTAGACCTCCATTTCAGGTATGTACCTTGTCATAGGCAAGAAAAGTACTCTCAAAAAGGTTATGATACAAATTGTATCATATTGAACAACGAAAAATATAGCATGTATTGAAAATATGTCATTTCCATCCTTTCTATACGTGAACTTCTAACTATTCAACTAATTTCCCTTTCACAATAAGGCGATGCGTCGGGTCCACCATGGGATCACACGTAATTAATGTAATTTCCCGATTGCTATCTTTGCTTTGCAAGACCCACACATCCGTAGGTAGAACATATAACTTTTCCTCTACACGGTAAACGAATTTGCTACTCCCTGTATCTACTTCTATTACATCACCAGGGACAACTTCATCTAAGCGATTAAAATTCTTACCGTACGTCAAATTCCGATGCCCAGCAATCGCATAATTACCTATTGCGCCAGCTTTTCCTGTATTCGCAATACTAGCAACTGCGATTTTCATATTATCCATGGTCGCACCAGATAGAATGGGGAGTTTCAAATCAATTTTATCAATAGTTAGAACCCCTTCCATGTTCTTTAGTTTCGCAGGGGGAGGCTTTGCTGTCGCCGCAACCTTCACAACCGTGTCGCTCATGCTTGTGGGCTTTGCGGATTCAGACACCAATGGCTCGTTGGGCAATACACTTGCATCTGCTGAGGAAGTCACGTCACCCCCAACGGGTGAATTCGAAACTCCTGCGGCAAGTACCTCCTCATTTTCCTCTCCAATTAACTGATCCATTCCTTGCATATTGTCTTGCCATTGCTTCAAAATCTGATGTTGTTGATAACTTTCATATCGATCATTTATCGTGGGATACAGAAACAGACATACACCCAGAAGTATGAGCAATATGGCAAACATCCTCCTGATCATTCAGCTAACCGCCCTTCTCGACTGAAAAACCGCGCCGGCAAATGAGCCGGCACGGCTTATTAGAACCTTTAACTAACTGTTTTCGGACGCTCCATACGTGTAATACCCGGCCAACGGAACGTTGCCCACTCCGGCTGCCGCTTCTCAATACGTGCTACAACAACCGTCATATCATCCTGAATTTCCCCATGATGATGACGGAAAATACGCTCCAATAAGCAATCCGCGAAATCCTGCGGTAACGTCGTATCAATTTCCTGAATCATCCGCTTCATCCACATCTCCTTGTTCACAGCATGGCCCGGGGCATCAAAGATACCATCGGTCATCATGACTAGGATATCTCCTGATTGCAACGGAATGGAGACCAGATCAACATCAATCTCGCTCAAGATGCCTACCGGCAAATTGTTTGCCGAGATCGGGATAACCTCCGTGCCGCGCTTAATAAAGCTTGGTGTAGAGCCGATCTTCATGAATGTCGTATTAGCATTGTACATATCGATCAAGGCCATATCCACCGTGGCGTACATCTCATCCGATGAACGCAGCATCAACACCGAGTTCAGCGACTTGATCGCCAACTTCTCGTCCATGCCCGACTGCAGCAGCTGCTGCAGGATGCTAAGCGCCGTCTCGCTCTCCGCGCGGGCTCGCTCGCCATTCCCCATGCCGTCGCTCAGCGCAACGGCATACTTGCCATTGCCCAGCTCCACCGTGGAGTAGCTGTCGCCCGAGAAGAGATCGCCTCCCTTGGCAGCGCCGGCGACTCCGGTTTCCACCTCGTATTCCTTGGCGGAGCCGAATACGACCGTGCTGTAGCCCTCGCCGCGCGTGTGCATTTCCTCACGCATCACGGCGACATTCTCGCCGATGATTTCGCTCAGAAGCGGCGCGATGATCTTACGACATTCATCGAATCCCTTCGTATATTGATGGATGATTTCGATTTCGATGTTGCCTTCGTCTAAGGAAATCACATCGATGGTATGAATAGATAAGCCCAGCTCCTCTAGGGCATTACGAATTTGCTCTTCTTGGAGGAACAACTCCTGTCCTTCCCTTTTAATTTCCTTCGCTAAGTCTTCCATGACCTGCGAAACTCCTGATAGTTGGTCGGCAACAAGGTGCCGGCTATCGATGATCTGCTTTTTCCAATGCCTGTCATTCTTATATAGACTATATTGCTGCTTCATTACATCTAGCACTTGTTCCGTACGAATGCACACCTTCTTCCACTCAGGCGGAATCTGTTTCTTCGTCATACTCTCCTTCGTCTCGATTTGGCTCATCATATCCGTCATATACGTATAAGTCTGATAGAATTTCTGATCCCAGCACTGGCTCTTCTTCCAACAAGACTCACACGCCTTCTGGGTGACAGCATTCATGAAATGTCCGACATCTTCCTCCTTACGACTCACTTCATCTTCCGTCGTTAGCTGTTTAAAGCTGCGCGCCAACTGGCGGAACACCTCAGAGAACTGCTCTACGCGTCCAGCCGTCACATCCCGCACACGCTTCGCGTAATCCTGCTGCGATTTCAGATTCTCTTGGGTACCAGGCACATACTTAGCAAGCATGAGAATCACGCTGCGCGGCGTAAGCAGGAACAGGGCAACAGCCGCAAGAGATTCCCACGCCGAATTGATCATATCCACACTAGAACCCATATAGAAAGATAGAATAGATGATCCAATCAGCATCCCAAACGCAACCATCAAGCGATTCCCCTCTTTAAGGAGACCTGCAAGCATACCAGAGAAAGCAAGCAAACTCATCTGATAAATCGCATTGCTATTCGCAAGACTCAGGATAAGCCCCGTAACAACACCGACGGATGCCCCGAACGGTGCTCCTCCTACCAACGCAAACAGGAGTATCAAATAACGAGATAGCACATGCTCTATCGTGACAGGACCCACAAGCCAACCAACCGTACCCGTCATGACCGAAGCCAGTAAAATAATTAAACAAATAATCTCCTCATGTTTCAGATGATAGTTCTTGCGGGTAAGTGTAAATACAGGGATCGCTTGAATGAAAATGAGCGTCAGCACCAAACTTAGCAACGCTTCAACGGCAATCATCATCAAGGAGTACCACGTCAAGTTAGAAACAACCAACTCCGCAAAGAGCTGTACGAGGAACGTTGAGCTGAATACGAGGATCGGAGCTAACGAAACGTCAGATCGTTCATATTTCTCAAGTGCCTTCTGGATCCCTAGGAAGATAATAATTTCTGTCACCAGATAACCGGTGTTTCCATTCACTGCGAGCAAGCTACCTGCAAATGCAGCAATACCCACCCAATGCAAGATATCCTTTCTTGTAAAATAGATGACTGCGACAAACGCCAAAGCAAATGGTGATAACTGTTCCAGAATCATCGCCCGACCGAGCAAGAAGCCCATAACGATGAGCAGTAACGACCACTTCTTAGCAACAAAAGCTTGTACCCATCGATTCTCCACAGCTGCACTGTGAACGCCTACTTTTGTTTTCTGCCAAATTCCCGACCATCCGCTACCCATCACCGCGCCTAAGCTTCGTCTTTGCATATTCTCGAACACCATCCATTTCTTCCMTTATTTGTTACTCTAGTATAGAGACAATCTAGCAGAAAGTTTGTCAGAATGAGTTGATAGATTCAAAAAAATTTCCGACATGTCCCGATGTCTTTGTCAACAGGTCCCAGCCCTTGCCTGCTCTGGGTTCCTTATACTGAAAACGTTTCCAGAAGTCTGAATACCTCGAAACTTCGACCTGCATATGAGGGAGATACCCGTAACTCCATGTCGATTGATTCGCATTGTTTTTGCCGGACTTGTCGCACATGAGTCATGTATGACAAAGAAAAAACCACATTCGCCGGAGCGAATGTGGTTCATCATCTGCATCTATTAGTCTCTTCTTCCGCCTCGGCCACCGCGTTTGGACTCGGTGTTCTTCTTCAAGGACGAAATCCGCTCTTCACTATCTTTTAGGAAACGAGATACTTTATCTTCGAACGAAAACGGTCTAGCTCCGCCCTGCTGCTTGTTAAAGCCGCCGCGACCACCACCGCCGCCGCCACGATTGAAGCCACCGCCGCCACCTGGACGACCGCCACTACCACCTTGACCACCGCTTGGAGGACCACTACGGTCTCCACCGCTGCTTGGACGACCACCTTGGTAACCGCCGCTTGGACGATCTCCACTAGGACGACCTTGATAGCTGCTGCCACCTGTACGTTCAGGACGAGCTGGTCTTTCCTCAACTGGCTTGTCAATCGTTTGCTTGATCGACAGTCCGATCTTGCCATCCTTGTCCACGTTAATTACTTTGACCGTTACCTTGTCTTCCAACTTCAAGTGGTCATTAACGTCCTTCACATAATTGTCCGCGATCTCCGAAATGTGAACAAGACCGGTAACTCCTTCAGCAAGCTCGACGAATGCTCCAAAGTGAGTAATCCCCGTCACTCTTCCCTCTAACTTGGTGCCAACTTCAATTGCCATAAAGTAAAATGTTCCTCCCTTAAAATGTTGAAAACACTGGCTACGCCGATTATAACCGATGCAGAAACCACGGTCAACACGGCATTAGCCACTTCTTCATAACGTTTCTTTATTGCGACTTCGAGACACTTAATGGCGTCTCTCCCGTTTTACTGTAATGAAAGTCTCGGCGAATGATCTGATCCAAATATTCGTCGTTATGCAGCCGTGCGATTTCCTTCGTCGTGAGGGCATTTATCTTATGTGCTTCGACGAGTTGTTGTTCCATATTCGCTACGACACTTTTCTTCTCGTGCAGCTTGGCGAACTGCCCCCAGATGTTAACAGCAGCCCAGCTCAGAAAACATAAGACAATGATCAAAAGGATACGCAGTCTTCGCTTCGAGCCTTCCCGACTGATGCGCTTGGTTGAAACGGTTGCTTGAGCATGCATGAATAGGAAATCCTCCTACTTCGAGAATATCCTGCGATAAAGCGCAATGATGCGTCCCTTCAGTTTCTTCAACCAGTCAGGGATCACCAAGTACTTATGCACAGGCTTAGTCATCCAGAGGAATAATCTCCACATAGGATAGAGCAATTGTAGCACAATTCTGTAAAGGAATATAGCTACCGCTAGCAAAAAGCCTAAAATTATCACCGTTAGACGATATATGCCAATTATCGGTTTAATGATGATAATTTCGACAGTCCTCATAAGGAAGCGGTAAATCGCCACAATAATTCGTATGAGAATGAGCGTTATTCGAATGACTAGCGAACTAAGAAGAGCGAAATAGAAGCAAATTCCGATCCCCATTCCAAGGAAAATAAAAATACGAACTTGTCCTTCATTACTGTAAATAAGCATCTTGAACACMAGGATTATCGCCACAATCCAATAGATACTATCTACAATTGGGATGGTCCATCGTGGCAACCGCAGCTTGCCCGAGAGCACATGAAAAATATCGAACAGAGCCCCTATGCAAATTCCACTCAGGAACATCATGAAAATCGTCTGAAATTGAACGTGAAGCGTCACTTAAATAGCTTACCAAGAAACCCTTTGGATTTCTCCTGGGTATTCCCGTCCACATAGGCTAATTCATGAATAATACCTTCAATGGCGACTAATCCTTGCTCCAAGCTCAAGTTCTTGATGTGCAAATTTTGCCCCTTAATCATCAAGTAGCCCATTTCCGTTTCTAGGAGGAATTCTTCGCTATCAAAACTTTCTACGTTCAAAACTCCTGATATTTCCAAGAGCTTGCGATTCAGCATCTTAATTTCTTGCCTTTTATTGCTGTTTTTCACAGGTTCAATCATGGCCTGTACCCCTCCTTCACCTAATCTTACGATATGGGAGGATGTCCTTTTTTAGAACCAAGCCTTGCATCTTATGCCTACAAAAAAAGCAGCCTGAAATCCCCTCTGCAGGAATCCCAGGCTACTTCATCGTTATGCGTTATTCGGATTGGAGGGGCTCTTCCTTCAGCAGCGTGTACATCTGCGCAGCGTCTTCCTTACGGGTCGACTCTGTCAAAAGTTCAACGCGAATCGTCACTTTCTTTTGACCGAACTGAATGGATAACTCATCTCCAACTTTCACATGCGTACTCGCTTTAGCGTCCCTACCGTTAATCCACACGCGTCCTTGGTCGGACACATCCTTTGCAACTGTACGGCGTTTGATCAGACGAGATACTTTGAGAAATTTATCGATACGCATTATTTTACAGCATCTTTAAGCTTGTTGCCCGCTTTGAAAGCAGGAACATTGGATTCTGCGATTTCGATTGGGTTACCCGTTTGCGGGTTGCGACCTGTACGGCCAGAACGCTTACGAGTTTCAAATGTACCGAAACCGATCAATTGTACTTTATCTCCGGATGAAAGAGCGTCTGTCACTTCACCAAGGAATCCGTTAAGGACAACTTCTACGTCTTTCTTAGTAAGTCCGCTTTTTTCAGCGATGTTGTTGATCAAGTCTGTTTTGTTCATGTGTTTTCTTTACCTCCCAAAATGTTTGAAGATCAGGTCTTCTATGTACCAACTGTGGTTACATTTCATGATTATACCTTGCAACAAGTCTAGTATTCTGCTTTTTTCGGCAAAATCCTTCTATTGTTGATCAAGTTTTATAACTTTTTTTGCTTCTTGCCAGTAAACTTCCATCTCTGATAACCCAGTTTGTTCAAAAGATAAGCCCTTTAAACGTAGCTGTTCCTCAATATATGAAAATCTTTGCATAAATTTCCGATTCGTTTGTGCTAGGGCCTCTTCAGGGTCTACTTTAAGGAATCTAGCAACATTGACGATAGAGAAGAGGACATCCCCCAACTCGTCACGACGCTGCTGAGCCCCGTCTTCCGMCCCTAGCGCAATCGCCTCTCGCAGCTCAACGAGCTCTTCTTCCACCTTAGCAAGCACATCATCAAGCTCTGTCCAGTCAAAACCAACCGTCGCCGCTTTCTTCTGAAGCTTCATTGCCTTCATCAAGCCCGGCAGTTCTCGCGGAATGCCATCCAGCACAGACTGCTGCGTAACATCGATGCCTTTCTTTCGCTTCTCTTCGACCTTAATTGCATTCCAATTGACTAACGCTTCATCAGCATCATCTGCTTTCGACTCCCCGAACACATGCGGATGGCGGCGGATTAACTTCTCATTCAACGTAGCGATCACATCATACACGGAGAACGTGCCGATCTCCTCTTCCATTTGCGCATGCAGCATGACTTGTAAAAGCAAATCGCCAAGCTCCTCACACATGTGATCCGGATCATCTTCATCAATGGTTTCCAGCACTTCGTACGCTTCCTCAATCAGATTCTTGCGCAGACTCTCATGTGTCTGTTCACGATCCCACGGACAACCTTCTGGGCTTCGCAGGATCTGAACAATCTCATGCAGCTTACCAAATGTCCGATTGTACGGCCCCTCCTGCTCACTGCGTGGCACCCATACTAGCGACAGATTGCCATAACCTTTGACATGATCTAGCTCGTGGAGCGGTACTTCGATGATCTGCTCCTGACCCACCACCCCCAAGGAGTGGCCAACAACGACCTTATACTCGTCTGGATAGGCATCCATCAGGCTGATTTTCAAATCAGAGGCTGTGTACGTATCGTATACTTGCCCAATCACCGTATGCAGCTGTGGATTTAATGCATAGCGACTGATGCTCGTCGCATCCAGCAACTGGAAGCCGTCGATCGGATCGAAGCCAAATCGTAAGAAGGCTTGGTCTAAGAAGCTTTCTCCACCTGTGATTTGCAGTTCGATACCCTCAGATGGGCAGCGTTGTTTCAGAAGTTGCACCGTATACTCCGCTACCATGGGATGACCAGGGACAGCGTAAAGCACTTCAGTCGCATGGCCTTTCGCTGCCGTGATTAATTCTTCCGCAATGGACTCATACACTCCCTCGAACGTCTCATTCGACATGTAATTCGTATCGAACGTTTCGTACGGCATGGAGTTGGCATCCAGCAGTTGTACCATCGGATGATCTTTCGTCCGCAGGAATAGCCTCGCTTGTGATTTTGCAGCTAGTTGAAGCTTCTTCCATACGCCTAAAGTTAATTGATCTTCGTCTCCTGTCCCGAGTCCAAGGACGGTAATGCGCGGGTTGCTTGTTGCCATGGGATGACACCTCCTGATTAATGGGGTTATTTATAATTTGCCGAGCAGGGCAATTTGTGAAAGTTAGTTGGCGGGTGTAAAACAGCCGCTACTTGGGACGGCCGCGCGAAGACCTCCGCGGCCGCAGCTTCGCGAGGAGCGGCGCCAGCTTCCGCTCCAGTTCCGGCATCAGCCGCAGCTCCTCGCGGCTGATGCTGCCGCTGCGCATCAGCGCAAGCGCGTAGACGGCCGCGCCGCCGGCTACGCCAATGAGAGCGATGGCGCTAGCTCCCCATCGCTCCGGCACGTGCCATGCCGCCGTAGCGAGCATGGCTAGCCCTTGCAGCGCTGCGAGGCCTCCGCCCATCAGCCCCACGGCAAGCGTGGGACTGACGGCGTACGGCCGCAGCGCGAAGCGCACCCCGGTGCTGCGGCGCAGCTGCACCAGGTTCAGCCCCGCCGCAGCGGCGTAGGCGATCACCGCGCTGAGCGCGGCGCCGTCGATGCCCCAGCGGGGCACCAACACGATGTTGCCGAGTGCTTTCAGCACGATGGCAACGAGCAGGGCATTCGCCGGTGTGCGGATCGCGCCGGCGCCCTGGAGAACGCTGGCACTGACAGCGTTCAGCGTACTAAATAAGGCCGTGAAGGCCAACACGGCCATCGTCCAGCTCGCCTCGGTGCTCGTATAGAGCATCAGGTTGATCGGAACGGCCAAGAAGGCGAGGCCAAACGACGCGCCAAGCCCGATCAACCATGCGAGCCTGACGGACATCTCCGCGCGAAAGCGGATGAGATCCACTCGCCCGCTTAGCTTAGCTTCCGCAATAGCCGGCACCAAGACAGCCGACATCGAGGAGGCCACCATCACGACCAACTGGACAAGTGGAAACCCACGGTTATAAAGACCAAACTGACGCATGGCCTCCAGCTCGCTGCCGAACGAAGCTTCAAGCAACCGTGGCATGGTGAACGTATCCACGAGCGTGAGCAGCGGCACGACGATAGCACCTAGACAGACTGGGATCGCATATACCGTAATTCGTTTGGCCCATTGCCAAGATGAGATCGCTTGCTCCATTTCTGAGCCGGCTGCTGTCGCTTTCCTAGCATCCTGACGTCGCTCTCGCCGCCAAAACACAGCCATCACCACTAGACCCGCTCCAGCGCCTGTCACAGAGCCAAATGTGGCCCCTGCCGCGATCCAGGCCTCATCATAGGCAAGCGCCACCAGATACAACAATAGCGCGACCATTGTAATTACACGAATGAGCTGTTCGATGACTTGCGAGACCGCGGTAGGCACCATGTTTTGATACCCTTGGAAATACCCTCGCAGGACAGCAAGAACGGGAGATAAGAGCAGGGCAAAAGATACACTGCGGATCGCTGTCGCGGTCTGCGTAATGCCAATCCAGCCAGCGATCGTCTCCGCACCAAGATACAGCAGGAGAAATAAGAGAAGCCCTGCACTCATTAATAGCGCAGATGAGACGACCACAATCCGTTTCGCGCCTGGATGATCTCCTTCCATGACGCGTTCGGCTACAAATTTAGACACCGCGACTGGAAATCCAGCCGTGGCTGCAAATAAGATCAGAATATAGAGCGGATAAACCGCATTATAAATACCAAAAGCTACATCTCCAGCTACGTTTTGCAAAGGAATCTTCTGCAGCGTCCCTAGTAGCTTAGAGAGCACAGCCGCACCCCCAAGCAGCGCAGCGCCCTTTAACAGCTTGTTCTGTTTACCATCACCATGCCTCTGGAGCCCTTGTTTCTGCTGATCTTGCTCCTTGCCGGTGACCCTCATTCCGATTTACTCCTTTACACCAACATGTTTCCTATGTACGTATTATAGCGAAATCTGCCAGTTCAGACAAAAAAAGCTTCGCTTACAGATGCATCATCTCCGTAAGGAAGCCTTCGTTTGGAATTATGTGTTCATTGCTCCATCTGCTTCGCTAGGAATCCCGCAGCAGTCTCAACCATTTTAACTTCCATATTACCCATTTTCACATTCTCGTCCTTCGAAATCAGGATTACCGAACCAATGGGATCTCCTCCTGCTACAATTGGCGCAGCTACGAAGGAAGTGAATGTTTCATTGTTATCCTTAATAATCTCGAATTGACCTGAACTGCTTTCAATAACAGCCTTACGATTTTCCATGCAAGACTCTATGATCGCCCCAACTGATTTCTCTAAGTAATCCTTCTTAGATCCGCCAGCCATAGCAATAATATTATCTCGATCCGAAATCAAGGCAACATGATTGGTGCTTTCAAACAGGGACTCCGCATATTCCTTCGCAAAATCACCAAGCTCACCAATCGGTGAATACTTCTTCAGAATAACTTCTCCATCACGATCCACGAAAATTTCCAAAGGGTCACCTTCACGAATGCGTAGGGTGCGCCGTATTTCCTTGGGGATTACAACTCTCCCTAAATCATCTATCCGACGGACAATTCCAGTTGCTTTCATACCTCTAGATGCCTCACTTTCCGCTTTCGAATTAGATACGACACGAGCATGAAACCTTGTATGCTAGATCGGGATTTGGTGGGAACTTGAAATCTATCCATAGTATTCTTCACTTCCCATTCTTCTATGCAGACGCCTCGACTAAGCAATTTACTTTATTTAGCTCTGCACCCTGCTGCGCTTATCATGTCCAAAAATGTGAAATAAAAACAGGATGTCCCTTATCGGACATCCTGGTAAGTTCTTACTTTGCCGCCGGGCTTGCTGCAGGACTAGCTGCAGGGCTAGCTGCTGGCGCTGGCGCCGCTTCCACTTTAGGAAGGTTATTCGTTTCGATCAATTTCGGATACTCCGTTTCAGCAAATTMAGACAAGGATTTCTCTGCAAGCTGAGATTTGATTTGTGTTTTAAGTGTATCATCCAGTTGCTTCGTGCTTCTGGATTCTACTTTCATCACGTGATAACCGAAAGTGGATTCTACAGGATCACTGATTTTGTTCAATGGAAGCGTGCTTGCTGCATCTTTGAACTCTGTTACCCATTCATTGATGTTCGCATCTTTGTACGTACCGCCTACATCCTTGGAACCTGGATCATCAGAGAATTCTTTCGCAAGTGCTGCGAAATCGCCGCCTGCATCCAACTTCGCCTTTACTTCTTTCGCTATCTTGAGCGCCTCTTCTTTCGTACGAAGATCTTTTTGTGTTGCAGAATCCTTCAACGCGATCAGGATGTGACTAACGGTTGCAACGTCAAACGCATGTGCAGCTGCCTGTTCTTTGTAAGCATCTTGAACCGCTTGGTCCGTAATTTTGCTTTCCATGCTGCCCATTGTGTAGAAGCTTAATTTCATCAAGGACTCGATATCTTTCAATTCGATCCCGTTGTCTTTCAACTGCTTGTCCATTCCGCCTTCTTGCTTACCGAAGTAATCGGTGATGGCTTTCATTTGCTCTGTTACTTGTTTGTCAGCATCCGCTTTCACTTTGTCGTCCGCTTTAGCGGAAAGAACACGGAAAGTAACCATTTGCTTCAACATATCTTGTTGAAAAGCTGGATCTGCCAAGTATTGAGCTAATTGCGGGGAAAACATTTTATTTACGTTGATGAAAGAATTGAATTCACCCCGTGTAATTTTCCCGCCTTCTTTGTACGTAGCAATAATATCGCTTGGATTACCTGTAGCAGCCGCTGATGCGGAAGGCGAAGCTGTTGCAGCGCCTTCCTTTTTGTCTCCACACGCGCTGAGGACAGAGAATGCAAGGACTACTGTCACCAAACTTAATATCCATTTTTTCGAAGTACGTCGTTGTCTGCTAGTTTCATTTGGCAACATCCTGTAATTCCCCTTTCGTTTTCAGAACATCCTTATATTGTACCAAGAATTTCTCCAACAATTCGATGGAGGCTTCCGGCTTCATGCCTTTAAATCGGATAACAATAAGTAGCTGCGGATCTGCGTTCAATTTGATACGACCATCAAAGCCTTTGGACAAGGCGAGCAGCTTCTGGCCATCCAGCCTGCCATTCTGGTCGATATGCACCTTGATTAGGTAATCCTCCCCTTTTTGGCTAATCGTTTCAATCCGGTAATCCGAACCGTATGCTTTCAAACGAGCCACTGTCAGTAGGTTGAACACGGCCTGCGGCAGATCGCCGAAGCGATCAACGAGCTCATCATGCAGATCCGCGGCTTCTTCCAGCGTACGAATGGCGGCCACTTTTTTGTAAATTTCGATTTTTTGCATGCTGTCATAGATGTAATCAGATGGCAGATACGCATCCAATTGAATGTCGATTGACGTATGCCATTCCGGTTCTGGAATGACCGCTTCTCCATCTATCGCAAGCTTCAGCTTTGCAATTTCTTCGGCTAACATTTGCGAGTACAAATCAAAGCCGACAGATGCAATAAAGCCGTGCTGTTCAGCACCCAATAAGTTTCCTGCGCCACGAATGGATAAGTCCCTCATCGCAATTTTAAAGCCTGAACCAAGTTCTGTAAACTCTTTAATCGCTTGAAGTCGTTTCTCGGCTACTTCTGTCAGCACTTTATCACGCTGATACGTGAAATACGCATAAGCGACGCGATTCGACCTGCCTACACGTCCGCGCAGCTGATAGAGCTGAGAAAGGCCCATTTTATCCGCATCATGGACAATAAGTGTATTCACATTCGGGATGTCTACGCCGGTTTCGATAATGCTCGTGCTGACGAGAACATCGTACTCCCCGTCCAAGAAATCGAGAATCGTTTTCTCGAGCTCCTGCTCACCCATTTGACCATGCGCTACGGTTACACGTGCATCCGGAATCATCATCGAGATTTGATCAGCGATTTGTGTAATGCCTTGCACGCGATTGTAAAGATAATAGACTTGCCCCTCACGCGCTAGCTCACGTTCGATAGCTTCTCTAACCAGCGTCGGCCCGTATTCCACCACATAGGTCTGAACCGGGAAGCGGTTCTCTGGCGGGGTTTCAATAACTGACAAGTCACGAACGCCCAGCATGGACATATGCAACGTTCTTGGAATTGGCGTCGCCGTTAGCGTCAGCACGTCCACGTTCGTCTTCAAACGCTTGAGCTTCTCTTTGTGGGACACACCGAAGCGCTGCTCCTCATCGACGATGAGCAAACCTAGATCCTTAAACTGAATGTCTTGCGACAAGAGGCGATGAGTTCCAATCACGACGTCAACGACGCCTTTCTTGACCCCTTTCATGACCTCCGTCTGTTCTTTCTTCGAACGGAAACGACTTAACACTTTTACATTGAACGGATAACCGGAGAAGCGTTCACGGAACGTTTCATAATGCTGCTGCGCCAAAATCGTCGTTGGTACGAGAACAGCAACCTGTTTCCCGTCAATCGCTGCCTTGAAGGCTGCACGAACGGCAACTTCGGTTTTGCCGTAGCCAACGTCTCCGCATAACAATCGATCCATAGGACGTGCTTTTTCCATATCCGTTTTAATTTCTTCAATCGCACGAAGTTGATCCCGTGTTTCATCGTAAGGAAACATCGCTTCGAACTCGTTCTGATAGGAGCTATCCTTGCTAAATCCGTAACCCGTCGCAGCTTGACGCTCGGCATACAGCTTAATCAGCTCATCAGCAATATCTTTGACGGATGCGCGTGCTTTGCTTTTCACCCGTGCCCAATCAGCGCCGCCAAGTTTATATACCTTCGGTTCTTTCTCTTCGGAACCGACATACTTCTGAATCAAATCAATTTGATCAATCGGAACAGACAGCTTATCGCCGCCGGCGTACATAATATGCAAATAATCCTTATGAATCCCGCCAACCTCTAACGTGCCGATGCCAACGTATTTCCCGATCCCGTGATTGACGTGAACAACGTAATCGCCGACCTTCAGCTCTTGATAGCTTTTGATCCGTTCTGCGTTCTCCAGCTTCTTCTCCACTTTACGTGCTTTACGCTGCTTCTGAGTGAATATCTCACCCTCTGTAATCACGACGAGATGAATGGAAGGCATTTCAAAGCCTGTTTGCAGATTGCCATCTACAATCTCAGGAACTTCAATCTGGTAGTCGCCAAGAACACGACGTACACGTTCTGCACGGTCATCGCCATTCGCTAGAAGAATGACCTTACTGCCATTCTTCTTCCACCGCTCCATCTCCGCCTTGAGAAGATTCATCTGCCCATGGAAGTTTTGCATGACACGGCATACGAAGTTCACGATATTCTGCGGCTGAATACCCGCTACCTGACGAAGGAAAAGGGACACATACAACGTCGGGAACGGTCTGCGGTGCAGCAGGGTCTCGTAAGATTTGGACAGCACAAAAGCCGGCAAGCTCTTCCCCTCAGTCAACGCATGCATCATCCACTCGGCTTCATCACGCTCGAGCTGCTTCGCTGTTTCCAGGAGGCGGGCAGGCTCGTCGATAATGAGAATCGAGTCTGTGGGCATGTAGTCCATGAGTGTCTGTCTTTCCGTGTATAGGAGAGAAATATATTTATAAATGCCTGGGAACGTCTGCCCTTCTCGCATAAGCTCGATATCGCGGCCTACGACCTCCAACAGCTTGTCTTTGGCTGAGCGTTCGCTCATCTTCGCCAACTGCGCTTGCAGCAGCTCATATGCGTGCTGTGCGGCTGACTGTAACCGCTTTCTATCCGCTTGAATCTCGCGGCATGGGGGGATCGTCACCGTTGTTAGTTTATCAATTGACCGTTGGTCACTTACATCGAAAGTCCGAATAGAGTCGACTTCGATATCAAACAGCTCAATCCGAATCGCATTCTCCGACGTTAGCGGAAATAAATCGAGAATACCGCCTCGCACACTCATTTCGCCTTTGGTTTCTACGCGTTCAACCCGTTCATAGCCTAGACTGGATAAAGAAGCCAGCAGCTCGTCTAATTGAACCGTGTCACCGACATTAATCGTTACTCGGGATTCCTCGAACACCTGTTTGAGTGGCAGCAATCTTCGCACACCAGCAAAAGGTGCAATAACTACACCGCGGAATCCGCCAGCAAGTTTAGTGAGAACGTCAATACGCTGCGCTAGCATCTCTGGGCTTGAAGCCGCTTCTTCTGTCGTCAGAAGCTCTTGAGATGGATAGAGCAGCACTTCATCAGGGGACAGACACTCCAAGAGGTCTTCCGCTATTTTTTGCGCAGCGAACATATTGTGCGTAACAACGAAAAGCGGACGCTCCAGCTCACGCGCAAGTGAGGCAAACATCACTTGTCTGGAGGAGCCAGTTAAACCGGCGATGAGCTGCTCTTTCATTTCGGACTTGAGGCCTGTCACGATCGTTTGAAAGTCGGAATCCGCAGAAAAAGCTTGAATTAAAGCTTGCAAACAAGTACACTCCCCTCACAAAAAGAAGCCTCGGCACACTTGCCTCGGCTATTAACTCTTTATCTTCATCATAAATTATTGCAACGGACTGGCTAGCAGGGATAATTCTGGGTTCGCTTCTAATGCCTCATGACAGTAGTCGCAAACGACCCTAACCGTAACATCTCCGTTCGTATTATACGATATTATATCTCTACGCTCATCAGGGGTCAAGAAATGGAAGCCTAACTGCTGCTCGGTAATCGCACGCTGATTAATTTCCCCAACAAAGGTATGACAATGCCTGCAAATATACTTGATCATATGTATGCCTCCTTCGACAATTCGATTACATCCTAGTATGACCATTCTTCGGAATACTTAGCCGAATCTGCCATTGTCATTTTCGAATATGGAGCTTACATATCATCTTATATACAGCAGGTTTACATGTGGTGATTATTTATTAAACTTAGCCATCGTTTTCTCGAAGGACTCGCCCAAACTAAACTCCATGGCATCGCAGGTTAAATCCAGTACGTCGTTAATGGATTTCATCTCATCTTTGGAAAAGTTAGACAGTACATAATCCGCAATATTATAGCCCGGTGCCGGGCGATTCACACCAATTCGAATCCGATTAAAGATCTGTGTGCCCCCATGCTGAATAATGGACTTAATACCGTTATGTCCGCCTGGACTCCCTTGATAACGAAGACGAATCTGACCGAAGGATGTGTCCATATCATCATAAACAATCACGACATCTTCCAATTTCGCTTTATAGAAATCAAGGAAGGCGCGCATGGATTCACCTGAAAGGTTCATGTACGTCATTGGTTTCAATAAATATACCTTCGTCCCGTTCACATTACCTTCTGCGAGCAGCCCTTTTCCTTTATTCTGAAAAGAGGTAATCCCCCACTTGGCGGCAAAGCGATCAATTGCCATGAATCCAACATTGTGCCGATTTAGCTCATACTGCTTTCCCGGATTTCCTAGTCCGATAAAACATTTCATAATTTTCAAAATCCCCCCATAGATAAACGGATACGCCGTCCTTCGAGGGACGAGCGTGTTTGTCCAGGTTGACTAGAAAGTAAAAATGAATACTTTCTTTTTCAACTATCGATAAACTAAAAAACCTTTGCGGAACCCGCTTCTAAAGGTTATTGTTTACAATATACCTGTTACCTAATGTTATCCATCCCATAAAAGCTGTAGGTGATAAAAGAACGATGTATCTTCATGGACAACAGCTTACAGAAGATGATCATTTTCAAGATCATATCGATGCGGACGTACCCGTCCAAGTATACTATCAAAATCTGCACAAGGATATAGGCTTCGTTGAAATGTACAACCGTCATTTCGTTAAGATTAATCGTATCTTTTATAGCAGAAAGAAGCATACTTTTGTTTCGCGGCCTGGATATTAAGCGCTTTCATTGAAGGGACACACCCTAATTTGGATGCTGATCCATGGACTAGCTTACGAAAAAGAACCTCTATCGGTCTCGCTCAGCCTGGACGCTTCCACGTAAACCAAGCTGAGTGGGCAGCACTTCATTGCTAGCGTACCCCGCCTTAAGAGGTTCCATTCCTATTGCTCAATCACTCCGTCGTATATGGCAACGCACGGTCCATCAACGACCCTTATTTTCTTTCTTCGCCTTCATCCGCGCTTTAATTTTATCAGCATAACCCGCTTTATTCTCTTGGCGTACACGAGCGATAGACAGATCACCTTCGTTCACATTATGTGTGATCGTGGTGCCAGCGACCACATAAGCCCCATCGCCGATTTTCACAGGCGCAATCAAATTGACATTACTGCCAATAAACGCATCATTTCCGATTTCCGTTAGGTTTTTATTAAACCCATCATAATTCACCGTTATAGCACCGCAGCCGATGTTCACATTCGTGCCAACCACTGCGTCACCAACGTAGCTCAAATGAGAAACCTTCGTTCCTTCACCCAGCGTCGCATTTTTGATCTCAACGAAATCGCCAACCTTCACTTGTTTGCCAAGCTTAGCGCCAGGTCGTAAATACGCGAATGGCCCAATCGATGTTTCACTATCCACATAAGCCTCTTGAAGAACAGATTGCTTAATTGTTACTTCGTCCCGAATAATGGAATCGATGATTTCAGTTTGCGGTCCAATCGTACACAGTTCACCAATCTGGGTGTTTCCGCGCAATATCGTCCCTGGTAGCAGAACCGTATCTGCGCCAATCGTTACATCCTTCTCGATATACGTATTGATTGGATCGATAATCGTAACCCCATTCAACATATGCTCGTGGTTAATCCGCGCTTTGAACAGTTGCTCCGCTTCGGACAATGCCACACGATCGTTCACACCAATCGATTCAGCTGGATCTGCCATGCAATACCCTTGAACAACTTCGCCAGCACTTGTCATAATCCCGATAACATCAGTCAAATAGTACTCATTCTGTACATTCTTGTTCGTAACTGACGCTAGCGCTTTGAACATTTTGCGATTATTAAAAATGTACGTACCCGTGTTAATCTCCTGAACAGCGGCTTCCTCTGGGGAGCAATCCTTCTGCTCAACGATACGTGCTACGCGCCCATCTTCTCCGCGAATAATACGTCCGTAACCTGTCGGCTCACCCAACTTCGCTGTGAGAATCGTCGCTGCTGCGCCCGATTGTTGATGTAGTTCAATCGTCTCTTTCAGTGTAGCTGCCGTAATTAGAGGCGTATCGCCGCAAATGACAACCGTCATCCCCTCTTCCTCACCAAGTAGATCCTTGGCCTGAAGCACGGCATGACCCGTTCCTAACTGTTGCTCTTGCAGCGCATACTGGGCACGATCACCTAAGTAGCCTTTTACAGCTTCTGCACCAAATCCAACCACCACCACGGTTTGCGTTACTTCTATATGTTCCAGCGTATCTACAACGTGACCCACCATCGGTTTACCAACAACCGGGTGAAGCACCTTGTATAGCTTTGATTTCATTCGTTTCCCTTGTCCTGCAGCCAACACAATTGCCATGAGCTTCAACGAATATCCAACTCCTTTATTATGAATTCATGATTTCTCTTTATATCTCTCTAAAGCTTATCTCTAAAACGATGAGTTCTTCCCCCAATATAGCATCATTACCTGTCAAAAGAAAAGAGAGCCCCAAGGGCTCTCTCAATAATCTGAATTATGCGCCTTCTTCAATAACTTCCTCTTCTACAGCCGCGCGATCATATTCAGCAAGTACTGCTGCTTGAATTTTCTCACGAGTTGTGGACGAAATCGGATGAGCGATGTCGCGGAATTCACCGTCTGGTGTTCGCTTGCTCGGCATAGCAACGAACATTCCGTTATTGCCATCGATGACACGAATGTCGTGTACGACGAACTCGTTATCAATGGTAATAGAAGCAATCGCCTTCATCCTCCCCTCGGAGTTTACCCGGCGGAGTCTTACATCTGTAATTTGCACTTGTGTTCACCACCTTTTTCCATCTCTGAGACTTGGGTGATATATTCAACATCTCCATGCAAATTCCTTCTTATTATTTTGAAATTTTTGATAATTTAATGTGTTCTTAATGTTTCTGTTAAATTTCGACAGGAATCACAGCAATTAGTTCAATTTCGACAAAAACATCACGAGGTAATCTTGCAACTTCAACGGTAGATCTAGCAGGTTTGTGGTCACCGAAGTAGCTTGCATAGATCTCATTAAGCTCGCCAAATTGGTTCATGTCCTTCAGAAATACAGTCGCCTTCACAACTTGGCCGAATGATGAACCTGCTGCCTCAAGCACGCCTTGCAAGTTTGCAAAAACTTGATGCGCCTGTTCCTTGATGCCGCCTTCTACGATTTGACCATCTAAGCCTAGCGGGATTTGTCCGGAAGTAAACAACAGGTTACCCAGTTTAACCGCTTGTGAGTAAGGTCCGATAGCAGCAGGTGCTGCTGATGTTGAAATGAATTCCATATTTGTACGAATCTCCTTTTATTTAGCGTCAAAATAGTTGCCAGGCTCTACCGTAATTTGTTTCGTCTTGGAGTCTACGCCATATAGCCGAGCTAGTGACACGTAGTTATCCACCAACTGCTCCTCGGCCTCGCAGGATTCCATGAATACGCCAACACCTTGTACAGTTGCTTTAAACTCGGCTAGCAGGTCCATCATGCCATGAATCGTTCCGCCAACATGCATGAAGTCATCGATGATCAGCACCTTGGATTCTTCCTTCAATGCGCGCCTTGCAAGTGACATGGTCTGGATTCGCTTGTTGGAGCCCGACACATAGTTAATGCTAACAGCAGAACCTTCCGTCACTCGGCTGTCTCTACGTACAATTACAACTGGCAAATTCATATAAGTGGCCGTCGCATACGCGAGCGGTATTCCTTTGGTTTCAACGGTCATAATCACGTCCACGTCGCGACCTGCGAAAGCGGATGCAAAGGTTTTGCCAATTTCGTTCAAATACTGGGGTTGTCCCATGATATCTGACATATACAAATAGCCGCCCGGAAGAATCCGTTCTGGTTGTTGAAGTTGTAAACATAGGTTCTGGATAAACTTCAGTGATATTTCTTTGGGTACCTTCGGTGAAAACTTCACGCCCCCAGCCGCTCCGGCCAGCGTATTCAGTTCGCCCAATCCTTCTTCTTCAAAAACTTCCTTGATGATGGCAAGATCTTCGCTTATGGAAGATTTCGCGGAGTTGTAACGCTCGGCAAAAGTCGTTAAAGGGATTAACGAGTGGGGGCGAAATAACAAATATTGTGTCATTTCTACCAGCCTAGCGCTCCTTTTCAACTTTTTCATCGCACTACCCCCCAAAATCCGAATATTATAATGAAAATATACCACTTTTATACGTATTTGTTCAAGCGAACCATGAAAAATATGTTAACACAAACTTAACATACATCTAACATCGCCTAGGATTCGTCACCTTCTCTTTCCAATATGCCCCTTAAGATGAAAAAAGAGCCCCGTCACGGGGCTCAACTAAGCTACTTTAGGTCAGCATGCGCACAGCGTAAACATCCTTACAAAAGCCTCGCAGCCCGTTATAGATGCGCGGCACTTTCGCCTCCTTGGAAACAAGACCGAAGACGGTTGGCCCGCTGCCCGACATCAATACACCGTCTGCCCCTAAGCGTTGCATACACTCCTTCAGATGCCTGACCTCTGGGTACAGATCCAGCGTTACTTCCTCCAGGACATTGCCTAGATTATCGCACAAACGATCGAACTGCTTGTCCCGTATCGCACTTAATACACCCGACGTAGAAGGATGATGCTTGATCTCTCTCGCGTTCAGCTTTCCGTAGATCTCTGAGGTCGACACATTAATAGGCGGCTTCGCTAGGACAACCCAGCACTGAGGTGGCGCTGAGATATGCTCCAGCTTCTCGCCACGCCCCGTAGCAAGAGCAGTTCCTCCTGTCACACAGAAAGGCACATCCGAGCCAAGCTCTGCGCCTAGCACCTGAAGCTCCTCATTTGGGATATTCAGATTCCAGAGACGGTTGAGCCCTCGCAAGGTTGCTGCTGCGTCACTGCTCCCGCCGGCCAAACCAGCAGCCACTGGTATCCGCTTGTCTAAGTGAATATAGACGCCCTGTTTGACGTCGTAGCGGTCTTTAATGAGACGCGCAGCCTGAAAGGCTAGATTCTTCTCATCGAGCGGAATATACCCCGCCTGACTCGATATAATAATCGTGTCGCGCGCCATCTCCTGCATTTCGATCCGATCAGCCAAGTCCACCATCGTCATTACCATCTCAACTTCATGGTAACCGTCTGGCCTTTTATGTAAAACATCAAGAGACAAATTAATTTTAGCCGGTGCTTTCTCAAAAATCTTCATCCGATCACCTTCTTTTGCTCGTTAGCCACCCCGATATTATAACAAAAGCATAAAAAAAAAGCTAAAGCATTTGCTTTAGCTGTAATTCGGACGTTGCATTCCTTGTCCGGACTGCTGGTAGGACTGCTGGTAGCCAGCCGGCGGATTATTCGTAGCCCCCGTTTGTTGCTGATGATGACTGTTATATGACGGTGAATAGTTTGTATAGCCCTGTCCATTAAATGCCGGCTGACTTGCGGTTGGCTGATGATAGTTAGACGAGGAGTTATAAGCATTCGTCGGAGCTGAAACATATTGCTTGGCCAGATGCTCCTGTGCTATTTGAATCGCCCGCTTCACCATATTCCCTGCATCCTTAGTTCGAATCCCTGACCAGCCTTCTCGCTGCACGACATCGTAAAAACCAAGATCCTTCGCTAACTCATATTTAAAATTCTCAGACATTACACTTCTTCTTCGACTCATACCAAATCCTCCTTATCATTTGCACAATGATCGCTGCAACCATCATAAGCATGGATTGATGACGATTATAGTATTATGCCCTGATAGTTCGGATAGATACAAAATGAACGGCTACGCCGTCCTTGAAAACTTATAAACTCTTATCAATCAAAGCAAAAACAGGCCACAAGGGCCTGTTCAATATCGGAACGCTATTAAGCTAATGCTGTATGTAAGTGATGCGAACCTGACCATCATCGTTGCATACGGTAACTTCAACGGACTCGGTTAGGATATCGGCGTAGCTGTATGACACTCGTTTGAAGGCATGGGATTCTTGATCTAATTTCACAATAAACACAGAAGGGTAGGTTTCTTCTAAAACACCGGAACGCTCGACAGTCTTACGACGGCCACCATTCGCTCTCAACATGATCTTCTGCCCAACATGGGGCTCCAAACTGCGTTTGATTTCCAATAGCGCATTTTTTGCCATTGTCAACTACCACCTCTTTCCTTGTCAATTATAACCCATTCACCCCATCATGTCAAATGAGGGCAAATATTATATCAGCACCCCAATCCCGTTGTCAACGGCATTTTTGTAGGTTTTCCGATTTCTCCTCCCTTCAGGTTGTCACCAATGTTCGCAAATTATTCACACTTTTCCAGTTAAGGAGAAACTTCTTCCCCTAGACTCACGAAGATGAGCAAACACCAAGGCTTAACGGCCTGCCGTGGATAAAAAAAAGAACACTTTCTGTCACCCTCCATACGGAGTTCATAACAGAAAGTGTTGCTTTGAATCGCACAATTTGGCTAGAGTTTCACTCGCATCAAGTAACTACAAGCCACTTGTCGTCCTCTAAGGGCGCCTAATTCAGCTATACTGACTCTTCTGTGTGCTGAATACCAGGAACACCCATCCGATAACTGCCCCGCGTCTCCACCCCGCCTAGCCCCTCTAGGCCTGTCACCGTCAAATCCATAATATCCAACATCGAAATCGTTTCTCTAGTTGGGGTATAGGACAGCTTAGCAGCGATGCACAAAGGGTCTAAGGCGTGGATGAGTATGCGCGCAGGAGAACTTGCGAAGTTAGCCCCCGCCCGCAATAACGCTTCGAAATGCGACTGACAAGCGCCCGCCACAATAATTAAGGAATCCCGATTCCTCTCAAATTGTCTGGCTACTCGCACCGCATTCACAAAGTTTTGGGAATTCTTATAGCTCGACAGATTGCTCGGGCTCACGCTTTGCCGATTTTTCAAAATACCATCATGCCCCGTAATGACGACAATGTCCGGTTTATATTGAGGAAGCAATCTTTGCAGTGCTTCCGCCATTTGCGCCTCAGGAACGAAGAAACCTTCTGCAGGTACGCGCAATTCGCCGTAGAGCTGCATACTTTTTCGCAGATAGCTCGGATCGCCATCCAAGTGAAGAACTCTTCCAGGCACTTCAAAATAACTGTTATGAGTCGGTTGTGACTTCTGTTTATGATTGACGGCTATCTGATTCTTCTCCTGCAATTGCACTTGGGACACCGCCAGGCGACGCAGTGACTCACGAAATTCAGGCGAGCTTGACCGTGGATGATCTAAGGTCTCCTTAGGATTCGTTTTCGTCAGATCCGTGAGCGGCGCATCTGCAAGTAACCGAAAATCGACACCCCTCAGAATGGCCTTGAGATGCTCAATTCGTTCAATTCTAAACACGACGTCGCCGCCATAGGAAATACGGGTAACAAAATCTCCTTGCCTCATCGCACAAATCCCCTCCTAAGGGTATCCTATGGTGAGACTAGGCATTTGGTGCGGGTTATTTGCAGCCGTGCGCACGAAGAGCCGTAGACAAGCGTGCGAACTCCTCCATGCTGAGTGTTTCACCCCGGCGTGAAGGCTCGATCTGAATGCCATGCAGCAACGCTTCCAGCTCAGGCTTGTTCTCTTTGGTAAAGAACCTCGCCGCGAGGTTATTATAGAGGGTTTTGCGACGCTGAACGAAGGACGCTTGGACGACAGCGAAGAAGAAGTCCACGTCCGCCACTTCAACTGGCGGCGCTTGACGCACGCGCAGCCGGATAACGGCGGAATCGACGTTCGGCTGCGGCACGAAGACGGTGCGAGGCACGATCGTGACGAGCTCCGGCTMGCAGTAGAACTGCACGGCAATGCTAAGGCTGCCGTAATCTTTGGTGCCCGGACGAGCCGCCATGCGGTCGGCTACTTCTTTTTGAATCATCACGACGATATTCTCCAGGGGAAGCTTCTCTTCGAGAAGCTTCATGATGATTGGCGTCGTGATGTAGTAAGGCAAGTTGGCGACAACGCTGACGCCTTCCATGCCTTCGAAATGCTGCCGGAACAGCTCCGGCAGGTTCGTCTTCAAGATATCCCCATGAACGACAGTGGCATGGGGGTAAGGAGCCAGCGTCTCGTCCAGGATGGGCAGCAGGCGCTGATCGATCTCGACGGCCAGCACGCGGCCAGCGAGCTTGGCTAGCTGCTGTGTGAGCGCGCCGATGCCAGGGCCGATCTCGAGCGCAGCCTTCGTAGGCCCGAGCTCAGCAGCCAAGACGATTTTGCTCAATATATTTTGATCAATTAAGAAGTTCTGGCCTAAGCTTTTCTTCAGCACTAGACCATTTTTCTTAATAATTTGTTTGGTTTTACTTGGTGTTGCCACATCTTCTGCTGTTACAACAACCTCTTGTCCGGTTATATTCATAGTATAGACCTCGTATCTATAGGGTTCTAGGGATTCTACTGATTCAAATGTTCGAGCGCCGCCTCAAATTCTTCACGAGAAATCTGAAACATGGCGCAGCGCTTATAAAATTGCTTGCCATTGCAATAACCAATGCCCAGCGCATTGCCTACGGCCAAGCGGCGAGCAGCCGCATCCGGATGCACGATGAGACCGGCAGCGATCAGATCCTCCATCGTCAGCTGCGAGACGACAGCGTTATACTCTGTCCGCAGGCTCTGCAGCGCCTGACGGATCGTCTCCGGCGTCGCGTTCTCGACACCGATGTCGCCCTTATACGCCGCTTGCTCCTGCGTAATGAAGGCATGCTTGCAGCCAGGTACCTTCGCTGCCACGATTTTGCGTATCCGTTCCCCTGCGTGATCCGGATCCGTGAATATAATGACGCCTCTGCGCTGCTGAGCCAACGCAATCCGCTTCAGTACGGCTTGTCCGATGGCAGAACCGCCTGTTTCAATGGTATCCGCCTGCACAGCCCGTTTGATTGCAGCTGTATCGTCCTTGCCTTCCACAACGATCATTTCTTTTATCATCACCGTTTTCCTTCCCCAGTACGCAGAAAAAGAAGAGGGGTCTCCTCTTCTTTCGCGCAGGCAGATGCCAAGCTACGTGTATTTAGTAGTGTTCCCGTCAAAACTACCGTTTACACGTTAGTTTTGGGACGGTTTTGTAGGGCCAACCACATACACAGTGTACCCTTGCTTCGTGCCAAATTTATTCGCATAGCCGTGATCTTCATAGTACACATCGATCATTTGGCCTTTCACGCCGCTTCCAATATCCTCAGCACGACGGAAACCAATCCCTTCGATGTATACCCACCAACCTAGCGGAATAACCTTCGGATCGACAGCAATTGTACGCCCTTCAGTCACCGTAGTACCTGTGTAGGTCTTACCATAACCCGAGGAGCCCTCAGTTTTGCCTGTCGAAGCAACATCCGCTGAATAAGCCGTCAGCTTCACGTTTTTGAGAATTTGTTTGTAGCCGAAGGTCACACCGTTCTTGGAAACCTCATCCACACTCGGTGAAGAGGCGGAGAGAACAACCACAGGATTTTTCGTGCCTACGGAAACTACTTTCTTAATGCTTTCTGTTTGTACTTCTTCACCCACAACTGCTTCCGCGACTAAAACACCGTCCTCGAAAGTCTTTTCTTTCTTCTTGACCAAAACGCCTTCTTTACCTTCTTGGACCACTTGCTCTTTCCCTTTAAGTAAAGATGCGTCATTCTTTTTCTCTGTCTCGAATGCGATCGGTTCAGAGACTTCCTCCGTCTCTTTTTTCACACGGACGATCTTGATTTCATCGCCAGTGGTAAGAGCGGACGTCGGTTCGGGAGAAATACGATCGTTCTCCCCAAGTGCAATATGTAAACGTTGCAATGCACTTTCTACCGTTCTTGCAGTTGTGTAAACAGTGGTGGTCTTTCCATCAGCAGTCAATTGAATCGGTGAAGCATGCTCGATAACAATTTTGTCTCCACCCTTGAGCTTGGTCGTGAGTGAAGCTGAAATTTCATCGTGCTCACCAATCGTTATGGCTTGTTCATCCAGTAGGCGTTGCAGGACCCATTGCTTCGTGTGCACAATAGTTTCTTGTCCATTAACAACCACGGATACGCTCTTGGTAGCCGTTCCGTACAACAACACCAAAAACATGAAAGTCATTGCGATTGAGATTATAGCTAGGCTTAAAATCAAACGCAAGTTTTCATGCTTCCATCGCAATGCGAAGGACATGCTGGATGATCGTTTTACATGGGTCTCGCTAATTGAGATACTGCCCACTTCTTCGGTCCTCCTTCAAAGCCTCGCCGCCAGGTTACAGCATGATTAATTTGACGCGACTAAGGTTTTTAGTTTAACTTAATGCTCGCCATCATCAGCAAGTTACTTCGCTGAATCTGGTCGTCCCCCCCTTTTACCTATTCATCATCCTATGAATTCCGGGTTATTTTATGTCTTCTGATCTGTGTAGAACCCTGTATGTGGACAAAAAGCCAGCAAGAAGAGGACTCTTCTCGCTGGCTTAGTTTGCATAATGAAATACAAATAGCACGCACGACAATCGTTACCTCTCTTACGCTTACGAGGTTAGCTGACGGATTCGGACGTGAGAGTCGCCCTACGTAAACGCAAACTGCTTGTTTGACGTCTATGATTCACCCCTGTTACTCTCTGCTTACTTAACCGCATTGGTATGCTCATTAAGCTTGCAGTGGTTCCCCCGTTTCCACATTTGGAACTCAGCGAATGGAAAATTGGCAAATTGGATATTAAGTTATTATGAAAAGTATATTACGCTGTTAATCTCAACCTGTAAAGGGATTAACACCCGTTAAAAAGGGCTAAATCGCCTAAATTTCGATTATTTTTCATATATAACCCACTTATATCTACATGTGTCTAACTTTAACGTACGTATACGCGATTTTTCAGTGTATAATGGTCAAAACTAGGCTAAAAATGCAATTTTGTTTATAATGATTCTGGAAGTATTTGAATGAATAATACCAAAAATTTGCTATTTAGGGAGGCAATTGAGATGGGTCCCATCTTGCAAGTAAACGCTTTATTCGGTGGATATTTACCCAACAAACCCGTTCTTCATAACCTTTCCTTCTCGATCCGTCAAGGTGAAATGATGGGGCTAATTGGACTTAATGGTGCAGGGAAAAGTACCACCATCAAAAATATTCTTGGGCTGCTTCAGCCACAAAAAGGGTCCATTCGCATTAACGGTTTAACGTTGGCCGAAAATCCGCTACCTTACCGAGCAACATACGCTTATGTGCCTGAAAGTCCAGAGTTATACGAAGAACTTACGATTCGCGAACACCTCGAGCTAACAGCGATGGCTTACGGTATTTCTAAAGCGGATTATGAAACCCGTTCTCGATCCTTATTAGAGCAGTTTCAAATGAAAGACAAGCTGAATAGCTTCGCAAGTCATTTATCCAAAGGGATGAAACAGAAGGTCATGATCATGAATGCCTTCCTGATCGAACCTTCTTTATATATTATCGATGAACCATTTCTCGGACTCGATCCTTTAGCCATACGTTCCTTGCTTGATCTCATGGTTCAAATGAAGAAAAAAGGTGCATCCTTTCTCATTTCCTCACACATTTTGTCTACAATTGAAAAATATTGCGATGCTTATGTCGTTCTCCACAAAGGGCACATGGTGGCTCAGGGAGATTTAGTCGAATTACGCGCCCAGACGGCGCTGCCTCAGGCGTCATTAGACGACATCTTCTACAAGCTCGTTCAAGGAGACAAGGCATGAGTCACTTAACCGATAGTACGCCTGCATTTAATACACATGCATTATGGAAGCAGCGTTTTCAACATTATTGGAAGGAATCCATGGGATATTGGCAGTATGCCGCACGCAGCAACTTTATCGGCTTTTTGTTGTTTCTTGTCATCGTTTCTTCCTATTATTATGCAAAAACATTACAGCGTCTTCCGACAGATTATCCGTACCTATGGATCGTGTTGCTCGTGCTTGTTCCACTCGTCGCTTCAAGCTCCATTCGAACGCTGACTCGCAGTGCCGATCGGATGTTTCTATTGCGGATTGAACATGAAATGGGCACCTATTTCCGAAGCAGCTTTTTGTATAGTTTATCACTTCAGGCTGTTTGGTTATTTCTCGGATGGGTCGCAGTAAAACCCCTATATAAACACTGTCTAGGTACTGATGCACAGCCATTTCTTCTCATATTCGCTCTATTACTTCTATTAAAAGTAGCGAACCTATTAGCGAGTTGGCAGGAAGGCAGATTTGCCGCTGAACGAACTCGATTCGTATCTGTTTGTTTTCGATGGGTGGCATCACTTGCCTTAATAACGATCCAGTTTCACTATAGCAGTTTATGGGCAAGTGTAGCTGCCATGCTTCTTGTATTCATTTGGCTGATTGCCTTCCGATCCGTGGGTAAATATGTGATCGGATGGGACTATCTGATTGCCAAAGAGAAGCAGCAGCAAGCAAGACTCTATGCTTTCTTCAACTGGTTCGTGGATGTACCTCAATTGCCAACGCGAATAGCCCGCCGAGGTTGGATCAGCGGGATTACCCGAACGATTCCATTTCGACAGGATTCGGCGTTTCTCTACTTATATATGAAGACCTTGTTGCGCACCGAGATGTTCGCCATTGTGCTACGTCTGACTGTGATTGGCATCTTAGCCCTGGCCGTTGCAGATTCCACGACTGCGCGCAGCGTCATCCTACTCATTGCGCTTGTCATCTCGATGGTTCAGCTTACTTCATTGGAGCGTGCACATCGCTATACGTTTTGGCTCCATATGTATCCATTGGAACCTAAAACCAGAGCAGGTTCGCTAGCCTTCATCATCTGGCTAACCCTCTTACTAGAGCTTGTGATCCTAACGATTCCATTCATGATGGGAACCCCCATCCTGTATATCGTAGTCCCCTTGCTCAGTCTTGCCTTTATTTCTTTCGCATGCGGCGTTGTCCTACGCCGGAAGTTCAAGAAAAACGCCTTACTTGAGGCCGAGTAACCGAATCGCATTGTTTGTTGTAATTTCAGCTATCTCTTCCAGCGTCATTCCTCGAATTTCCGCGGCAGTCTCGGCCACCAAGCGAACATAACCGGTTTCGTTGCGCTTACCGCGGAAAGGATGTGGCGTTAAGTACGGCGCATCCGTCTCGAYCAATAAACGGTCAAGCGGAACCTGCGCCAGTACCTCTTTCGGCTGCACCGCATTTTTAAATGTAACAGGGCCTCCAAAGGAAATATGGAAATTCATATCCAGACACTGCTTCGCTGTCTCCCAACTGCCCGAGAAACAATGCATGATACCTCCGACCTCCGCTGCCTTCTCTTCTTTGAGAATCGTTAGAATGTCTTGATGTGCATCCCGATTATGAATCACAATGGGCATCCCCAACTTACGTGCAAGCCGAATTTGCTCCCGAAAAACTCGTTGCTGAACATCCTTGGGCGACTTGTCCCAGTAATAGTCTAGACCAATCTCCCCAATCGCGACCACCTTCTCATGCTGGCATAAGGACTCAATCCATTCCAAATCACCAGGCATCATATCTATCGCATCTACAGGATGCCAGCCAACCGTCGAATATATAAAATCGTATTTCTCAGCAAGCTCGATTGAGCTAGGAATCGTTTCTCGATTAAAGCCAACATTCACAATTCTTGTAACGCCGGCCTCTAACGCCCGCTGAATGACCTCATCTTGATCATCTTTGAATTGCTCCGCATTTAAATGTGTGTGTGAATCCGTTAGCATGACTGTTCTCCCTTATGTAACTAAATATGAATGATGTTCCGTCATTTTGCTTATAGCCTCTTATACCTGTTTATTCTTGCTCCCCCAACATCTTCCAAACATCCGGATAATCTTCGGCGTTCAACCGCTCAAGAAACTCTTCTGGATAGTACACATGATGCTTACCCATCTGGAAGCCACTAATCGACTGTACAATTTCGGAGCGATGCGTAATTTCAGTTAATGTCTCCTTATGATCCAGCAAGAAGATCGGCAAATTATCATCATTTTCACCAGCTCTGTACACGTCATAAGATTGATTCGAAGGGAAATCGATCTCCATATAGTACGTTGGATCGAAACCAACTTCGCTCATCACTTTTTCCATACGCTGAATAAGCTCCCCCTGATCTCCATCGAAGGTACTGTACTTGTACAATTTACGATCCAAGAAGCGCTTGCACATATCCCTCAGCATACCATCCTTCTCTTGAATCCAAAAGGTCAGCATCGTTTGCATGACAGACTCATCCAGCAGCAAATAATCTTCTAAGGAGATTTGATTCTGAATGAGATGAAGAATTGGCTCGACCATAAATCCGAACGTATAGCCTTCCTCATACAAATGTTTAGCTCGTGCAAATACTTTATGCAAAAGAATTTCTGCACTTCTCGTAACGGGATGAAAATAAACCTGCCAGTACATCTGATAGCGAGACATTAGATAATCCTCAACCGCATGCATACCGCTCTCTTTGACAACAATATGCCCCTTGTAAGGCCTAATCACCCGAAGAATTCGCTCCAAATCGAATGTCCCATAGTTAACCCCTGTAAAGTAGGCATCACGCAGCAAATAATCCATCCGGTCCGCATCCAGCTGACTGGAAACCAGGCTGACGACAATCTCTTCGCTATAGGATTTACAGATGACACCTGCCACCTTCTTCGGAAAATCAGGCGAGACGCGACTCAGCACTTCGTTCACTTCAGTATCCCCTAACACGATGCGGCAGGACCAGTCCTCGTGCTTTGTGCCAAAAGCCTTCTCAATTGAATGTGAAAACGGACCATGACCCAAATCATGCAGCAATGCGGCGCATAAACATAGCAGACGCTCTTCCTTCGGCCAATCCTCATAGTGATTGCGTTCGAATTGCGAAATAATTTTCCGCGTAATTTCATAGACACCAAGCGAGTGGGAGAAGCGGCTATGCTCCGCACCATGAAAAGTTAAATACGACGTGCCTAATTGACGAATGCGGCGCAGCCGTTGAAACTCACGGGTATTAATCAAATCCCAAATCGTATCGTCTTGCACGTAAATGTATTTGTGAACGGGATCTTTAAATACCTTTTCTTCATTCATACAGCTTGAACCCCCTTAATATAGTTTAATACTTTCGACATTTTCGACATGAAACCTTTTACAATGTCGATTATTGTCGAATTTGAAATTCCAATTTATGCAGATCTCAATCGCCTATTTTCCAGTATCTCTTATTAAATAGGCATTTGAAAAGCGCGTAATATAATCCTTACAACCCCTTGTAGATAGCGCCATCTTCGTTTTTTACCTCGTTACACAAATAATTAAAATAGGGATAAAACTACTCGATTTCAGCGAAAATATGGTTGACTATTTTGGGAATCGTTGGTATCATAAGTCATAAGCAAATGTCGAAACATGACGATATTGATAAAAAATTGATAAAATCGAAAGGGGTTTTATATATATGATGAAATCTACCGGAATTGTTAGAAAAGTGGACGAACTAGGACGCGTTGTTATTCCAATTGAGTTGCGCCGCACGTTGGGTATTGGCGAGAAAGACGCTTTGGAAATATATGTAGACGGTGAGCGCATCATGCTGAAGAAATATGAGCCAGCTTGTATCTTCTGTGGCAATGCGGAGAATGTATCGTACTTCAAAGGAAAAATTGTTTGTCATATTTGTTTAGCAGAAATGCCAACACCTGTGACAAAATAAGAAAAGTAGTATATAATAGAAGTAGCACTTATCCTATTGGTAATTCTAACCTTTTTCATATCTCCTTTCATCTCTAACTTTGTTGGCTTCGGCCACGGGTTAGAGATCTTTTTTTGTATAGACCTTAGAAGATAGAAGACTGACATAATATGAATTGATGCAATGATTTTACCACCCTTACATATATGATAGATGGAAAGGCCCCCCTAGTGGGGCCTTTTTCTATAATTCCCCTTGCTTGGCACCTTAACGCTCCAGCAACGCATTGTATACATCACGCTTCGATAATCCGCGATCGGTAGCAACCAGCTTCAGCGCATCCTTGCGATCGATCCCGCGATTCTCGTAGTGGGCGACATGCTCGCCGAGCGACTTCGCCTCCCACCAACCATCGGCCGCCTCCTGCACGGCCGCGTCGGATGCGCCTTCGGCGATCACGCAGTACTCGCCCTGCGGCGGGTACTGCTCCAAGTGCGCGAGGCACTCTGCGATTGTGCCGCGCAAGAACTCCTCGTACCGCTTCGTCAACTCGCGGGCGAGGCAAACCCTGCGCTCCGCCCCCCACACTTCCGCCATGCGCTGAAGTGTTTTCTCCACGCGGTGCGGCGATTCATAGAACAGCAGTGTGTCTTGCACATGCTGCAGCCCTTCAAGCAACTTCGTCTGGTCCTTTTTCTCCCTAGGGAGAAAACCGACGAAGGCGAATCGCTCTGTCGGCAGGCCTGATGCAATCAGCGCCGACAGGGCTGCATTGGCGCCGGGGATGGGCACCACCGGCACGCCCTCGTCTACGGCCATCCGCACCAGGTCATAACCTGGGTCGGAAATGGCCGGCAAGCCGGCATCGCTGACTAGCGCGATGCTCTGCCCTTCAAGCAGCAAGCGGACCAGCTCCGGGCCGCTTGCTTGCTTGTTGTGTTCGTGATAGCTGACCAGTCGCGTAGCGACTTCGAAATGGGTCAGCAGCTTGCGTGTTTGCCGCGTGTCTTCCGCGGCAATCATGCTCACTTCCTTCAGCGTGCGAATCGCGCGGAAGGTCATATCTTCCAGGTTGCCGATCGGTGTGGCAACCAGGTATAGCGTGCCTACACCGCTAGAATCATCGCGGTAGCTTTTCTGTATCGTTACACTCACAGTTAAATCCCTCATCACTTTATATTAATCGTACAGTTAGCCTGTCTACGAGAACTCTAGAGCGCTCCGTCCACCATAGTAGATGTCTTTCAGCTCTTGGCAGTATTCTTCCTTCTCTGTGTATACAATCAGAGGCGGCAGGGTACGAATCTCCGGCTTGCCATCCTTCATTCCTTCGATCAACACCATCATTGCTTCTTCTCCCGCACGTGCGTGTACATAACGAATTCGCTTCGGTTCAATACGATACTGCCTCATTAGACAGATGATGTCCACCAGCCGCGTAGCCCGGTGTACCATGGCGACTTTACCGCCTGCTTTGACTAGCTTAGCACTTGCCGCAATCACGTCCTCCAGCGTGCAATGAATCTCGTGACGCGCCGCCGCAAAATGCGCATTACTATTCTGCTCCCCATTAGGCACAGGCAGATAAGGCGGGTTTACGGTGACAGCATCAAATTGTCCGTGTCCCAAGGTCTTGTGAATGTTTTTCAAATCGCCTTGTACCATATGCAACCGTTCCGATAGATCGTTAATCTCCGCATTGCGCACAGCCATATCCGCCAAACGCTCTTGGATCTCAACGCCCCAGATCTCCGCACGCGTCCTTGTTGATAGCAACAGGGGCACCACACCATTACCTGTACATAAGTCTACGATTCGCCCCTTAGGCGGAACACTGCTGAACCTCCCTAGGAGTACCGCATCCATCGAGAAGCTGAACACTTCATCACTTTGGATAATTTTCAAATCATATGTCAATAAATCATCAATTCGCTCTGTCGGTTGTAACGAAACTTGCTTCATACGTCTTCCCTTTCTCTTTCTTGCTTATTATGGAAAAAAACCGTAAGGGATACACCCCTACGGCCAAGCATCTTATTTATTTAAAAAGGATAAGCAAAACAAACAATCTCCCTCGGTCCGAAGGTGTCCATAATACACATTGCAAATATGAAATCCTTCATTGTATAAGCGGGTTAAATTATCATATCCGGCTCCTGGGAGCTGTACCGGTTCGTCTTCAGTATCTCTCGTCGGCTCCTCAACCACCGTTTCCTCTTGGCGAATGAGCTTACGAAGTTGCTGATTCTCTATGCTTAATCTCTTATTTTCTTCGATGAGGGTAATAATCCGTTTCTTCAAGGCACCTAATTCAGCATACGTGGTACCCATTCGTTCTTCGATCCCATCTATTTGTCCAAAAATATCTTGTTTATCCACGCTTTCACCTCTAGTGCCATGCATGCTTACTGGCCAGCGCCTCCTTGGATCTTCGATCTTCTACTCTTGTTCAACAACATCATCGAATGGTAGATCTAGCGCTTTCCCAAGATCAAACAATTGAACCTTTGCCGTACGTTCTTTAATATTAAGCCCCAATACTTTTCCACTGCCAAAAGATGTAATCACTAATCGGCCAACCGTCGGTAACGAATCTTTGGCACTTTCATAGTTATCATGTTCATATTTCAAGCAGCACATTAATCTTCCGCATAACCCTGATATCTTGGTAGGATTCAAGGACAGATTCTGATCTTTCGCCATCTTAATGGAGACTGGCTCGAAATCACCTAAGAAGGAGGAACAACATAGAATTCGCCCACACGGACCTATGCCACCCAGCATCTTCGCTTCATCACGCACACCAATTTGACGAAGCTCAATTCTTGTCCGAAAAATACTCGCCAAATCCTTCACAAGCTCACGGAAATCGACGCGTCCTTCAGCTGTAAAATAAAATATAATTTTATTCCGGTCGAAGGTATACTCTACGTCCACTAGCTTCATCTTAAGACTGTGGTCTTTAATTTTATCATGACACGTTTGGAAAGCGTCCTTGGCTGCTTTTTTATTCTCTTCAACCAAATCAGCATCCGTTTCATCCGCAATGCGAATGACTTTTTTGAGTGGCAGAACCACATCGTTTTCTTTGACGATCTTTTTGCCCACTACGACCTTGCCGTATTCTACACCGCGTGCGGTTTCTACGATAACGGCACTTTCTTTCTCGATCGGTAAATCAATGGGGTCAAAATAATATATTTTACCCGCCTTCTTGAAGCGGACGCCAACCACTGAGTACATCTTACACCCCCTGCATCTCCACGAGCATTTTCTCTATAACCAGCTGAGAATTGGCATTGGAACGCAGTCGCTTTTGTAAATCTACGGCTTGCTCCATCATACGCACCCAGACCGAGACATCTCGACTTAACGCGAGAGAGCTCATCCAGTCTAGCTGGTCATTATATACAAGCTTATCTCTGCGCTCAAGGCGCAACTGCACCATATCTTTAAACCAGAGGATCAATAGGTCGAACAAAGCCGAAACATGATCCGCAAGTTCTGTTTTCACAATCCGCTGTTGTACGGTAATCATGGAAGTAGGGAAACGTGTGAGCGTCTCCTTCGCTAATTGTAACATTACGGTTCTCATTTCTGCAAACCAATTTGCTGCAATTAAATCTCTTGCCGCTTGCAAACCTGCTGTTACATGTGCTGCTGGTTGTACTAATGCCGCTGGAAGCCCTTCTTCCAGCAAGGTGAGCACCATCTGCTCACGTGGCATTGGTGTAAATTGGATCCACTGTGCCCGCGATTGGATCGTAGGTAACAGTGCATTTCCGTTCTCAGTGATCAGAATAGCTACCACACGAGAGTTCGGTTCCTCTAGAAATTTCAACAAACTATTCGCAGCCTGTACCGTCATTTTCTCTGCATGGTATAGAACATATATTTTCGTTCCGGACGCTGTTGCTCTGTAAGCGAACTCCTTCTGCAACTCCCGAATCTGCTCAATCTTAATTGAAGCGCCTTCAGGAGCGACCATATGAAGGTCTGGATGATTGCCATGTTCGACTTTACGGCATTCCAGGCATTCACCACATGCATCATCCGTTCCAATCTGACAATAGATCGCTTTAGCGAGTGCGATTGCCATTTCCGAACGCCCTGTCCCAACAGGGCCACTAAAAATATACGCATGCGACAGCCTGTCTTGACGTAGTCCGTTCTGCAGCAGCCGTTTGGCTGCTGCTTGTCCCGGTATAGATTGAAAGGACATTTATTTTCGCCCCATTACACACTTATATTTTTAAAATAACAAGTTGATCAACATACCTCGGATTTCTCCGATTCTATGCAAAATTTCGATCCGCCCCTGCTCATTTTCCAATAATTCATCAGCTAACAAGAGGAGCTCTTGATCGATTTCTTCCAAAAGCTTATATCGCTTCGAACGGCCGCGGCGATCCCAGCCCTTCGTATCTCTTAAGTTAACACCTCGACGAGCTGTTTCTTCGAGAAACTGACGAATGAGCAGCTTATATTGCAAAAGCGCTCTAACGGTCATGCCTCTCGACAAACGATCGCCTTGGAGTGTAATTTGTTGTACCATTTTGGTAAGCTGTTCCTGCGTATACTTCTCATCGTGCTGCTGCATGATGTCAGAGAAATTCCGCGGAGCCATCTGTGGCGGTGGAACATTCTCACCAACTTTAATATTCTTACCGATGGGCTGCAGCCCCGGGTTAATTTTCAAGACGCATCCATCCTTGTGTAGAGCTGATTATGTTTAGAAATGCTCGAATCGTTCGACTGGCAATACGAAAACGGCTGCTCCACCCACTTGCACTTCCACTGGAAATGGAATGTACGAATCCGTTGTTCCTCCCATTGGAGAAACAGGTGTCACCAACTGCTCGCGAATTTTACAATTTGCTCGAATCACCTGCATCACCTCTTGCACACGATCATCTTCCGTACCAATCATAAAGGTTGTATTCCCCGCACGCAAAAACCCACCGGTACTTGCCAACTTCGTGGCTCTGAACCCTTCCTTAATTAAAGCKTTAGAGAGACGGTTACTGTCTTTATCCTGAACAACGGCTACGACTAGTTTCATAGGTGATGCCTCCTTATATTATAAACTAAGAATTGGTTTTCCGCTTTAGACGGAAATATGTTCCTCAAGCAACTGTTTACAATCCTGCCATATATCCGCGGCTATACGTTCTACGTCTCGATTAGCATCAATCATGATGACTCGTTCTGGATGATCGGATGCAATTTGGTGGAATCCTGCTCGTACTCTGCTGTGATAATCGACATTTTTCTGCTCAATGCGATCCAGCTGCTGTGTAAACTCAGTAGCACCTGCTCGCTGATTTAATCGTTCCAAACTCACTTCAACGGGAACGTCCATCATATAAGTCCTAGTTGCCTGCAGTCCTGAGCTTGCATATTTCGAAATATTCTTCACCATCTCGATATCAACGCCAAGCCCATAAGATTGGTAGGCTACACTAGCATCAATAAATCGATCGCAAAGCACAATTCGACCAGCTTTCAGCGCTGGAAGGATAAGCTCGTGAACATGTTGCGCACGCGATGCTGCATAAAGCAATACCTCTGCTTGATCCACCATCTCCTTATTCACAGGATCGAGAATAATACTGCGGATTTTATCGCTAATTGCAGTGCCACCCGGTTCTCTTGTAACAAGTACGTCATGTCCTAACTTTTGTAACTCTTGCGCTACCATTTTGAGCTGCGTTGTTTTCCCGGAGCCATCCGGCCCTTCAAACGTAATAAAAATTCCGTTCACGTGTTCCTCCTGCTTAGCTGCCTCACGAAGCCCCTTCGTGATCTGTGTATATAGTTAATTTGTTCGTCTGCCCAAAATAGGTTCCTTGGAACCTGATGCCCTGTCTAGCCAAAAATACGAGTGCCTCAGCTACAGAAGCCGTTATGACTTCACCTGGATATAAATAAGGAATACCTGGCGGATAAGGAATGACCATCTCACCTGAACGCTTCCCAATCGCTTCCTCTATATTAACCAGTTGAGTTGTCTCTTGAAACAAGACACCATGGTCAAACCTTATTGGTGAGGAGATGGGTGCGTAGGTGGGTAATTTAATTATATTCGAGATAGGCGCCTGAAGTTCCTGCTTACGGTTCATGATGTCCAAACAAATGTTGCTTAAAACTTGGACTACACGCAGCATATCCTCCCTTGAATTAGAAGGGGTAAATACCAGTAAAACCAGATAGCCATCCGTCATCTCAATATAACACCCTTCAGCCTCTAATCGCTCTTTGAGCTCGGCTCCAGATATTCTATGGGTAGGATCATATATAGCAATTTTAAAAGGATCTGTCGTAGTTGCTACGCCCCCCGCGCCGAATGACTGCTGATGCCCTCTTGGATAGAAACGGAGACATTGCAACGCCTCTACACCTTCTCTGAATTCTTTCATGATTGTAAGTCCTTGCTCCAACCAAGATTGGCCCTCGGTATGCATTCGCTTTCTCGCTAAGTCCAATGAGGCCATAATTGGATAGGAAGGGCTTGAGCTTTGCAGCATCGCCAACAATTGTTGGAGGGCTTTACGGTTGATCCTTGAACCCTGTACGTGCAGCATCGCCCCCATAGTCATAGCGGTGAGCATCTTATGTGTAGACTGTACGACGGCGTCAGCGCCTTGAGATAAGGCTGATGGGGGTACCTCTTCGTGGAAGCCGAAATGCGCACCATGCGCTTCATCCACGAGCAGGAGCTTCCCTTTCTCATGCATCATCTCTGCAAAAGGCTTCAAATCCGTCCCGAAACCATAATAATTCGGATTCGTTATAAATAACGCCTTCGCAGTTGGGTACTGTTCTATCGCTTGTTTAACAACCTCGATATGTAAACCTGTTGCAACGCCTGTTTCTTCGTCGACCTCTGGCGCTAAGAAAACAGCTTGTGCACCCGCCAGCATGAGTCCATGAATGACTGACTTATGTACATTTCTTTGAACAAGGATGAGGTCATTCCTCTGACAAACAGCTCCGATCATGGCTAAATTACCAACCGTACTGCCCCCGACGAGAAAATACGTCTCCTCCGCGCCAAAACAATCAGCCGCGAGCTGCTCCGCCTCCCTAATAACGCCTTCCGGATGATGCAAATCATCCAGCCCCGTTATTTCTGTATAATCAATGGACATGATCGATTGTAGAAAGCCTGCTCCTTCTTCCAGCAGCCCTTGGCCTGATTTATGACCTGGCACATGCAGGCTAACGGACTTCGTAGCGTGATGGGCAACCATAGCCTCAAAAAGCGGGGCTCGAGCCTTATGTAAATGTTCGCTGCACAAACAGATCAAACTCCCCCAGCTACAATAGCTTTCAATTTTCAATTTACCCTTCTATAGTAGTGGATTACCGATAAAAAAACAAAAAAAGCTTCTATAAAAGAAGCTTCTCCTCTTAATTCATATACTGTCTCGAATTCCCCATGTAAAATGCCTTCTTCATCTGATTCACAAAAAACGGATATTTCTGGTCAGAAACGCTCGTTTTGACGATCTCCTTACTACATTCATCACATATGAACGCCGTCACAATATGAATGCCGCCAATCCGCTGTTGCTCACAAATCATACATAGTCCAAACCGATTCTCCTCCATATGATCACCCCATGACCTTTTATAACTAGTATGTCCGATTCTCGATTCTCCTAAACTAGCTAAATGCTCATATTTTGGCAGGGAGATGCCGATAATACCTTCATACACGTTACCGCAGCGCGGAGGTCTCTTTATGTCAATCAAACAAGAATCCAATTTATCCAAACAATCTACGATTTACAGTTACACGTTAATGAGGCGATTTTACCATTCTATATATAAAATAGTTCTCTATTATGCGTCCCTTATTCTAATAGTATTGTACAAATTTGACTCGTCTCATTGGCTCCCCTTACTAGTTAGCTATCCACTTGTGCTCATCTTCCATACCTTGCTCATTCGCGCTTATTTCCACTTCACCATTGGAATGGCCATGCGTGGTTGGTCCTATCGCTGGGGCATCTTCTGGTCCGGCTTCTTACCTGAAGGCAATGCATCCGTACGTCTCGTTACCAAAGTACAGCTTCACCTGTTCTGCATTGGACTTGCTTTGATACTCATCCTGTATCCTTGGATCCCTGGTACTTGGCTGATCCACCTGACGATCTTCCACTGCTGGATGCTTCTCCCGCGGTTGTGGATGCTGCTTCGTTTCCATCCGTACCGTAAAGCTGGTTTAGTGAAAATATCGAGTAAGGATACGTCCTGTTATATACAGTAAAACGAAGCTGAATTAACGCTATGACTTAAATGTCCTATCTTAACCATTCAACATAACGATTAACTGGAAAAACTCCATCTAATTTTGAGATATCTCGCCGATATATCGAGTTAGATGGATTTTATGTAATTAATTTTACACGATGAGGCTCAAATGTGTGATTCCTCTGCTAATAGATGGAGGTTTGGACCTCTGTCAAGAAAGTAGACACTCGTTAAGAGAATTCAGCAACACTCTTGTAATAGTTTTCTTCGAATCGAACTGGTGAAAGGTAACCCAAAGAACCATGGATCCTTTTACGATTGTAAAAAAGTTCAATGTATTCGAACATATCTTGTTGTGCTTGGGCTTTGGTCAAAAATCTCGTACAATAAACAGTACAATAAACAAACTCTTTCTTTAGTACACT
>NZ_JBFTPF010000035.1:0-66713 GCF_056398345.1 Paenibacillus sp. 01T442 | reverse complement strand
GGATACGCTCGTTGTTCATGCGTTTCGTCAATTCGACGGAAAGTTTCCTGCTGGCCGCTGTCCTTAACGAAGATCGTTAATTCATGTTCAATCTGAACACGTTCCTCATCTAATTCGCTTGTCCAAATGTAAGCAACATCGTCTTCGTTTAGAAAAAAAGGCTGCGATTCTGCATAGGCGAACAATTGCTGTGGCGGATGTACGTCAAAGAGGAATAACCCACCTGGCTTGAGTCCCGCCCATGTTTGACGGAAAGCATCCACAATATCCTCTTCCTCTAGCAAATAGTTGAGGCTGTCACAACAAGAGATCGCGACATCCACTTCCTCGCCAAGCTCCCATTCACGTATATCTTGCTGAATCCAACGAATGCCACCGCCGCGAAGTTGGCTGGGCTGTTCGCTATACTTCTGCTCAGCGACAGCCAACATATCCTCGGAGAGATCAATGCCAGTCACCATAATGCCTTCAGCAGCCAATGGAATCGACAAATTACCTGTTCCGCAACCTAAATCAACGAGCGTTGCAGGCTTTACGCCAAACCGCACGAAACTTTCCTTAATAAATCGAAGCCAGTCTTCATACGGCATGCTGTTCATCAAGCGATCGTACGTGTAGGCGAATTTTTCGTAACTCATCTCAGCCTTGCGTCTCCTCTTGTTTCAGATAGGTCCAATCTGCTTCCTGATAGATGAGCCCATCTTTCATAAGTTTACCTAAGGCACGTTTGAAGGCTGCCTTACTTAGTCCGAATTTATCTTTAATTACATCAGCTTGTGTTTTATCCGAAAATGGCATCGCATTTCCTGGGCGTTCACGCAGCACTTCAAGAATGCGATCTGCATCTTCATCGCGTCCTTTTTCCTTAGGAAGCCTCATGGATAGATTAACTCGTCCATCTTCTTCACGGACGAAAGCAATCCTAACATCCACTTGCTCACCTACGCGAAGTAACCGTGTACGCTCTTGTGGGATGATAAGACCGATGACGCCATACCCTAGGACTCCTGCTTCACATATGACAAAAGTACCCATTTGCAGAGGGCGATACACCCGTGCTTTCACCCATTGGTTCGTCCAGCTCGATGGCGCTCTCACACAAAGCGGTGCCAAATCTTCTTCAAGTGCCAGCTTCGCAATCAATCGACCTTGTCGGTCGTGTGCAAGCGTTGCAAACACTTTGTCCCCAACTTGAGGGCGAAGATCTTCGAACTCAGGCACATTGCGATATGGTAAAAGAAGATGACGCCCTAGACCCATTTCTAAGAAATAGCCAAAACGCGGATGAATATCAACAACCTCTAGAAGCCCCACCTGACCCATGGTCAGAAGTGGACGTTTCATAGTGGCCATGATTCGATCCTGAGTATCGTGGAATAAGAAAACTTCCACTTTATCTCCCGGACTAATTCGATTACCTACGATTTCCGCGTATGGTAGTAGAAAATCTTGGTAGCCATCCGTGAGGAAAAAGCCGTTTGGTGGAACTTCCCTTGCTACCTCTAAGGTAACAAGGGATCCTGCTTCCATTCTCATACGCGTTCCACAACTTTAGCATCGGACCAAAGTCTTTCGATGTTATAGTATTCACGGTCATCACGATGGAAAACGTGGAGAACAACATCCCCTAAATCAAGCAGTACCCATCTTGCGGTATCAACGCCTTCAAACCCTCGAATATGAACACCATGTTCGTGTGCTTTTTTACGAGCCTCGCCCGCAATCGCTTGAACTTGTGTTTCCGAATTCCCGTGACAAATAACGAAATAATCAGCAATTAAGGATACACCTTTCAAATTCAGGCTAACGATATCTGCCGCTTTCTTGTCTTCCGCTGCCTCAACAACGAATGCTAATATTTCTTCTGGGTTTTTACTCATGCAATCATCCTCCATGTCATTAGGTGTGTAGTTGTATTTGTTCCAATAAATCATTCCGTGTCAGAATTGTTAATGGATAAATGCGCTTTCCTTTGGAAATCAAGAAGTTGATCGTGGAGTCAAAACCGGCAATCAACGCGCGTTCAAGACTCGTCTTTGCCAGTTCACGAATAGATTCGACTCCTGGAAAATCACGACCTGGCTCCATATAATCTGCCAAGCAAACAATTTTGTCGAGCAGCGTCATCTGTTCTCGACCAGACGTATGAAACCGAATCGCATCTAAAATTTCCTCGTCGTCGATCCCGAATTGCGTCTTCGCGATGAAAGCGCCTGCGTGTGAATGCCATAGCTCCTTATCGAAAACTAACAAATCTTGCGGTAAATCGTTCTCACGAATAATCTTAGCTTGCTCACCAGTTGGCCAATACTTGCAATAATCGTGCAAAATCGCTGCAACATCCGCTTTGACCGCATCCCCGCCAAATCGTTCAGCCAGCATAACGCTCGTTTCCATCACACCAAGCGTATGCTGCCAACGCCGCTCCGGCATTTGCTCCTTCACAGCTGCCATGAGGTCTTCACGTTTCATATAAGCCATTCACCTCCATGAATTGCCCAACCTTATCTGGCACAAGATACCTGACAGGATCCCTCTTCTGCCTCAACGCCCGAATAGCTGTCGATGATATTTCAACGAGKGGCATCGGAACAAGCTTCACTCGGTTTCGTATATGTTCGGGAAGCTGTTTCAAGTCCAGTTCATAACCAGGTCTGGCTAATCCAATAAAATGAATATGCCGCACGATGTCATCGATGCGATGCCACTGCGGCAAATACTGAACMATATCCGCGCCAATAATGTAAGTGAACGCGATGTCCGGATATTGCGATTTCAACAGCTCGATCGTATCGATACTATAAGATACGCCGCCTTTGTTAATTTCGATATCGATAGGACGAAAAAAAGGATTGCCTTCTGCAGCAAGGCAAACCATCTCCCAACGCTGCTGGCTCGTTCCTTTTGGGGCATTAGGTTTATGCGGCGGGACGTTCGCTGGCATTAGCCAAACCTCGTCCAAGCCCCCTTCCACCCTCGCACGTTCAGCTGCGATTAAATGACCGGTATGAATGGGATCGAACGTGCCTCCCATAATTCCGACAAGCATACGTCCACCTCATTAGCGCGGCAGTTCAATCTTCTTATTGTCACGCGATTCTTTGTACAACACAACGATTTTACCAATAACCTGAACCAGCTCCGCGCCTGATTTCTCGGACAACTCCGCTCMGACTTCTTGGCGATCTTCACCGCTATTGTTGAGCACGGTGATTTTGATCAATTCACGCACCTCAATAGCTTCTTGAATGTGACGAATTAAATGCTCATTTACGCCACCTTTACCTACTTGAAAAATTGGATCTACATGGTGCGCCAAAGAGCGCAAATGTCTTTTCTGTTTGCCTGTTAACATGGATGTCCMTCTATTCATTCTTATTCAGTTAATGACTGTTCTACCACCTGTCTCATCGCCGCAACCGGCGCAGGGGTTCCCGTCCAATACTCGAAGGCATATGCGCCTTGATAAATAAACATGCCAAGCCCGCCATGAATGCGCGCGCCAATTGCTTCCGCTTCACGAAGAAATCTCGTGATCCGCGGGTTATAAATAAGATCACTAACGAGATGATGCGGTCGGAGCATGTGAAGCGGTAAAGGGAGCTCATCAACATTAGGATGCATACCCGCGGAAGTCGTATTCAGGACGAATTCAACATTGTCCACAACGTTCTCCAGCTCGTCCATCCCTAAACCAACGGTTTCGGTGAAAGCGCCAATTGTGGCTGCCAATTCGATTGCACGCTCCTTGGTACGATTCGCGATATAAATGCAGCTCGCACCTTCTTTCGCAAGTGCATAAGCTACACCTCTCGCCGCGCCGCCTGCCCCAAGAACTAGAACTCGTTTACCTTTGAGCTCGATGCCCGTCTCTTCTTTCAAAGAACGAACATATCCGATCCCATCCGTATTAAAGCCTTTGAGCTTCCCATTCTCATTCACAATGGTATTCACTGCGCCAACGATCAAAGCTCCTTCATCGATCTCATCGAGGTAATTCATGACATCAACTTTATGAGGAATCGTCACATTCACTCCGCGATACCCCAGTGCCCTAATTCCCCGAACTGCTTCCCCAAGCGCTTCTGGCTTAACATGAAACGCTGCATATACCCCATTGATGCCCGCTTCCTGAAAAGCACGATTCAACATTATCGGTGAACGAGAATGCCTGATCGGATCCCCGAAAACCCCGTACAAAACTGTATGACTATCGATCGGCGTCACTGGTTTCTCCATGATCTCCCTATGTCCCCCTAAATCAACGACTCCCGTGTAATGACTTTGATACCTTTCGGTGCATGTACAGCAAGCCCAGCACCTGCTAAACTATTCACTTTAATCCAGCCTAATCCAGAGATCAGCACATCCATCTGTTTCCCCTTCGGAATGTGCAACGGATGTTTGACCAGCTTCGGAAGCTCTTCAAGATCAGCCTGTGCCGGAGGCGTCAGCATGACACCCTTGTGTTCTTCATATAACTGATCCGCTTTCTCTAACTTCGTACGATGAATCTGAATGGCATTCGACGTATATATCGTGAAGGATTGATGCTCACCTTGGATAAAATCAAAACGAACTAACGCACCAAAAAATAACGTTTGTCCCTCATTAAGTTGAAATACCATTGGTTTCAACGGTTTGTCCGGCATGAGTGGCGTTAAATCACGCTTCTTCACTACCTCCGTAAGACGATGCTTGTAGACAATCCCAGGCGTATCAATAATGAATTTCCCATCATCGAGTGGGATTTTGACTAGATCAAGCGTAGTTCCCGGATATTGTGACGTCGTCAATTCAGCTTCGAGATCACTGTAATCACTGATCAGGCGATTAATGAGCGTCGATTTCCCTACGTTCGTAGCACCAACCACGTACACGTCCATGTTGCCACGATATTCTTGTACAGCCGAAATAACACGATCGAAACCGATGTTTTTCTTCGCGCTGCAAAGCACGATATCAACAACCTTGAGGTTCTCTTCCTTGACTCTGCGCTGCACCCAGTTGATGATCTTGTTGGCATTCGTCACTTTCGGAAGTAAATCAATTTTGTTAACCACGAGTAAAACGGGATTATTACCAATGAATCGGGCAAGTGAACTAATCATACTGCCTTCAAAATCAAAAATATCCACGATTTTCACGACTAACGCCTTCGTTTGTCCAACATGTCCTAATAATTTCAGGAAGTCATCTTGTTGAAGGGTAATACTCGAAGACTCATTATAATGCTTAATCCGATAACAGCGCTGGCAAATCAAAGGATCCTTTTGCAAGGCAGCCTCTGGTATAAAGCCCAGCTTACTTTTGTCTTCTGTTTGCAGCCCTATGCCGCAACCCGCACAATGTTGTATTGTTTCTGTACTCATGAAACCTCCCTATTTCTTCATCCTTGCTAGAGCCCATTTCTCAATTTGGCGGTTCACTTTCGTGAAGAAGCCTTCATCTTTTCTTGAGATGGGTTGAACGAGGATCGTGTATAACCCCATTCGATTGCCGCCCAGCACATCTGTCAGCATTTGATCCCCGATAACAGTCGTCTGTCGCGCATTCGTTCCAAGCAACTTCATCGCTTTATGGAAGGAAGCATTCGTCGGTTTTTTGGCACGGTGAATAAACGGAATGCCCAATGGCTTAGCAAAGGTCGACACCCGGTTATGATGGTTGTTCGACACAATGACTACTTTGAAGCCGATCTGCTGCAAATGATTCAGCCATTCTATTAACTCAGGTGTCGCATGTGGATCCGCTGCACCGACAAGTGTATTATCAAGATCCGTTATAATTCCGCGAATACCGAATCCCCACAGGTGATTGGCATCAATATCATAAATTGTATGAACAGACTGTCTGGGTACAAGCTTTTTCAGCAAACAAATTCCCTCCAACTGCTTCCTTGACATATACGTGAAACTATATCATAGTGCCTCGTTTGTTGCAAAAAGAAAAGAACATATTTTCTCCCTAATCTCTTGTTGGCAACGGCAACCACTCTAAAACGTGTTGAATTTTACGATCCCAATATCCCCATTCATGCGTGGCGGACTCTTCTTCATAGGTAATTTCCAGCCCTTGTGCAAGGCAATAATCCCGGAATCGAATGTTATCTTCATACAGAAAATCCTCAGTACCACAACATTGATAGAGCCTAGGTTGCTCTTGTTTACTAGCAACAAGCTGATTAGCGAGATAGAATAAATCATTTGGGCTATTTTTAACCGTCGTCACATCGCCGTAAATCATTTGAAAGTCATTCGGAAACGCAGTAGCACGCTCAACAATATCTACGGCACCGGATAAGCTCGCTCCCGCTGCATAACGATTTGGATGCGAAAGTGCCAACTTCATTGCGCCATATCCACCCATAGACAGTCCTGCCACGTAATTCAACTCTCGTTCTTCAGCTAAAGGAAAGAAAGACCTTGCTAACACAGGTAATTCTTCACTAACGAACTCCCAATACTTCGGTCCTGACGCCATATCAGCATAAAAGCTGCGGTTTACAGCTGGCATAACCACCGCAATACCATGCTGAGATGCATAGCGCTCAATGGACGTTCTACGCATCCATATGGTGTGGTCATCGGACAATCCATGCAACAAAAATAAAGTAGGGTGCTTCCCACCAAAAGCATGCGAAGCTAGTCCAATCTGACTTTTGGCAATTTGAGGTAATATGACATGCATGGAAGCTGCAACACCTAGGGATTCTGAATGAAAATGACAATCGATAAACGCCATTTGAATAAATCTCCTCTCATAGGAAGCCACCCTCCTTGTGGGGAGAGTGGCTTCGGTTCATCATTTTATTTGTTCTTTTACACGGATAATTAATTGGTTTGCTTGTTGATATTCGACTTCAGACACAGCTAATTGACTATATTTGGCACGTTCGAACAGTTCAATTAATGCGTCCAGCTCTTTCTTCATCCACTTGCTCTGCGTCGACCACCTGGTCGTTGCTTCGCGCACCGTTTCATACTCGTATCGCGTGTACCCTTTACGACGACAAGCACGGAGCATTCGTTCAAATTCAACGATAATTTTCTGATTAAAATTCACGACTTGCAGCTGTTTCCTGCGTGCACGCCAATTATGCCACGTCTCGCTTCTTACGAAGAAGAATGCAGCAACAGTAAGAAGTGCTGCGACAACTACACCACTTAATGTCAGCCATAGCCAAGTGAAACTTGCGGCTTCTGTCGTTTCTTCAGGCAATGTACTCGTTTCTGTGTCTGTGGTTAAATCTTCTACAACTGGCGCTGCTTCAGGGAACACATTAGGCAACACAAAGCCGGAGGTTGGCTCGAAAGAGATCCATCCAAAGCCTTCAAAATAAATTTCTACCCAAGAGTGAGCATCTGAGTTACGTACCGTATACGTGCCAGCGCCATTTAGATCAAGCGTTGTTCCTAACTGGCTCAAGAAACCCTGCTCTCGAATGTCGTCAGCAATCGATGAAGTGCCAGAGGAATATCCTTTCACCCAACGAGTAGGTAAGCCAAGTGATCGTGTGAGGACAGCCATTGCCGTCGAGTAGTAGTCACAATATCCTTGCTTCACTTCGAATAAGAACCGATCCACGAAATCCTTGCTCTTCCCTTTCGTTTCATCCGGTGTATTCGTATAAGGATAATGTTCGGATAAATACTTCTCAACCAGCTTTGCTTTATCATATGGATTAGTCGCTGATTTCGTAATATCAAGCGCTAACTGCTTCACTCGCTCGGGTAAATCTACAGGAACTTGCAAGTATTCTGCCCACTCTGGTTTGTTGGTAAAATCTTGCTGCGATTGCCGTAGTAGATCTTCCTCTAGAATCGGCTCTTGGACAACGATCGAATAGTCTTTCGGATAATTAGACCGTCCCGTGAATCGAAGTTCCGATTGTCGCGGTGTCCAAATGATGCGTTGGAACGGATTCTCACCTTGATTGATATCCACGATTTTCTGAATGGCATAGCCCCCGAATATGACCGGGAAAGTCTCATCTCGATCCATCAAAACACTTTGCGTAACTTCTTGCGTTTTCAATTGGGATACATCAAAACGTGGATCAAGCGGTAACGGATTCAAATTCACCCGATACGCAGGCAATCTCTTCTCCGTTGGTCCAAGCTCCCATCCTTTACCATTATACATCGATCGGGTTTCCCCACGGAAGTAAGTTCGTTTGGTAGATTCAACGGTCATCACCGGTGTGTAGTCAAATCGAAATCCACCACCAAGTCGACTATCATCTCGGCTATAGCCAGATGAGGCATCTGCGGTCGATGCGGCAATGCTAACCCCTTTGCCAAGCAACGGCACCGTTTCCCCACGACTCACTTTCCAAGCGGTATAAGGGTCTGTCAGTATGGGATTTACTGTCGGAGCGAAAACACCTGCTAACGTAATCACACCAATTAAGATAAGAATAGGAACGGTAAATGAAGACGGATAATCGGAAATCGTTTCCCATACGTCTGGCGCTTTCTTCTTCAATTGGGAGAAATGTCTCACAATTAAGAGCATAAATCCACAAAGCATAATCATCGCCACTTGCGGCCAAAGAAAAATCATACTGAAAGAATCACGAACGGCAAAAAACAAAATGCTAACAAAAATAAGGACGACAATACGGAACCTGGATTGAACGGACCACATTGCGAATAAATATATGATCCATGCTCCCAAACTAAACCAAATATACGGTTCTAGCTGCCCTGCGTTAAGTCCAATGAAGCGAAGCGCCTCTTTCCATGTTGTAATATGTACGGCTACCCAATGGTAACCCATGCCCAAACCATGGAACCAGATGATAAGAACGAATTGGAGAAAACCTCGTGGGCCGTCTTTTATTTTGGGAATACAGTAGGTCGCTGTAGTAAGTACTAAGGTCCAGGTAACGAATGAAACCGTCTCTGGAAGCCACAAACCATCTTCTTTCATAATCCAAATCAGAAATTGGTAAAGGAATATCCCCACGAATATCGCAGATACGCGCAATGCCCAATCCTTGAGAAGAATTCTGCTCCACCATGTGTTAGGCATACCGTTTCGCCCCTCCCAAGAGGTTAGGCAAGTCCGTTAATTGACTTACTTCATACCCCATATAGCCTTGTGAGCGTATGGCCTTAATATAGTCCTCATGTGCAGAGATATGTTCCACACCTTGTKGGCTGAAAGCTTGTTCTGCTTGGGTGTGAACCCAAATATGACATGGCTTCATTTGAAGAAGTGCCATTTGCTGAAACATCTGCAGCATTGCGCTCCCCTTTTGCGGAGAAATGAGCACAATTAAACTGCCTGCAGGCCAATCCTGTGAGCGTTMCTTCAAAATCTGGCTGAGCGTCTGGTACCCATCCGCATCAACACCAACGAGATGTTTAACAATTTCCTTGTAATGATGCTGACTGTGCTTCGGTTCAAAATAAGTAAATTCCTTGCCGATCGACAGTAAACCAAGCGACATTTCGCGTCCTGTTCCGTATCGGAACAGGGAAGCTGCAACAGACACTGCTAGTTCAAACTCAGCCGCATCTCGGTAAGCGCGAGCAGTTCGGTCCAGTAACACGATGGTTTTCGGCAATGATTCTCGCTCGAACTCCTTCGACTTCCAAGTTCCTGTCTTCGCTGTCGCATTCCAATGTATACGTGAAAGCCGATCACCATAAATGTATTCACGAACACCATTGATTYGAGTCGTTTCCCGGTGTGCACTCGTCGCCGTTRAGTGATGCTGCATACCTTTGAGCATTTGATGAAATTGCGCCCATTCGCGGATCGTAACGGTTTGGGGATACACAGTTATCGGTTGTTGCAAATCTAATCGACCTTTATGCTGAAAAAAGCCGAAAATATCCTCGGTTAAGCATTCGGTTTCTCCAAAACGATAGTACCCTCTCCGAAGTGGAGGCGTGCTATACGTGAACTCACCCCGACGTTTCCAGTCTGGAACGATAGATCCTTCGAAAACAGATTCGTCCCCATTCTGACGAATAAGCTGATCTTTAATCATTACGTAGGGAACTGGCCAGTAACCTGGTACTTGGACGCCAAGTTGGATTTGTAAAGATTGTCCTGCTTCCAGCTTAGCTTCTACGGTTGCATTGGTAATCTTTCGAGTCCCCTRCACACGTCTGATGCCACTCCAATTCCCTGAAAGCAAATAAATAGCTAAAAAAGTCATCGTAATGAATAACATTGAAGCCAGCTTGCCACCCTGAAATAGCATGAATAACAAGCTAGCTGCCAAGCAAGTTACAAGTAGCCAAAAAGGTGCCGGAAGCCGGGTGAATTCCCCGAATCGTTTGAATACCGGTCGTTTCATAGGCTCACTTCTCCAATCTAACCGGAACCCGTACTTGCTCAAAAATCGTCGCGAGTACAGAGGCAATGCTGACACCATCCATACGTGCTTCCATTTGAAGGATCATACGGTGACCCAGTACAAAAGGAGCTAAATATTTAATATCATCTGGGATGACATAATCGCGACCATGTAAGAAGGCATAGGCTTTGGAGGCTAATACCAACGAGAGCGTAGCCCTTGGGCTCGCACCGAGGAATACCGCGTGATGTTCCCGCGTTTTTCTCGAGATGGTAACTAAGTAATCAGCCACTGCTTCATCCAAATGCACCTGGCGAACCTGCTCTTGAATTTCAAGAACTTGTTTCGTATCCACAATCGCATGCAGCGCTTCCATCGGATGTACCTTGCTTTGGGAAGCTATCATCATTTTCTCGGCAGCTTCACTCGGGTAGCCTAAGCTCAACTTGATCATAAATCGATCTAATTGTGCCTCTGGCAATGTATACGTTCCCTCAAAATCAATTGGATTCTGAGTTGCTAGCATAAGGAACGGGGATKGGAGTTCATGCAAATCACCATCAACCGTAATATGTTGTTCTTCCATCGCTTCCAAAAGAGCTGATTGTGTTTTGGTTGTCGCACGGTTAATCTCATCAACAAGTAAAATATTGGTCATAATCGGCCCCGGTCGGAAAAGAAACTCCTCTTTTTTGGGGTGATATATAGATACGCCAGTAATATCCGTTGGCAATAAGTCCGGGTTACATTGAATACGGCGAAATTGACCATTAATAGATTTCGCCAGCGCTTTAATAAGTACAGTTTTACCTGTCCCTGGAACATCCTCAAGCAGAACATGACCACCTGCCAACATCGCAGTAAGCAACAATTCAATTTCGGCACTTTTGCCAAGAATACATGATTCTAAATTTGCTTTTAGCCTAGCTAGTACTTCTACATGATGCTGGGTGGCAGTTTCCATGTGTTGATCCTCCTTAGAGTTTTGCTTGCAAATCTTGCTTCGAAAGCATTACTGAGTTTTTGTCGAAGCTTGTATGCGTAAACATCGCTTTATTGTACGAACCTGCTTCATCTTCTGTTTTGCTCAGAAAACAAACAAAATGTACGTAAATCTAGTTTACAGGAAAGTTTTTCTTCCGTATACTTGTAAATCCTCTAAAGTTATTTGTTAAAATTAACCACATAAATGAGCCATGGTTGAATTCCCAAAACAATTCCAAAAGCCCTCCACCGCGGCTCCATATATAAATGTAAAAAAGACGCCTCTCGGCGTCTTCCATCACTTCATGTTTAGCTTCCGTATCTACCTGCTTCAACCCTTCGGTTTCACAAACAAGGCAGCTAAAAAGGAGAAGATGATCGCGGCGGATATCCCCGCACTAGTCACCTTGAAAATACCTGTAATAATGCCTATATAGCCATCCTTATGCAACTCCTCCAGAGCACCATGAACAAGCGCGTTCCCGAAGCTCGTGATCGGCACCGTTGCACCGGCGCCAGCAAAGGCAATCAACGGTTCATATAAATTGCAGCCATCGGCAATGGCACCGAGCACAACCAACGTGCTCATGGTGTGGGCTGGTGTTAATTTGCCAACGTCCATCAATAGTTGTCCCAGAACACAGATGGCCCCTCCAACAACAAATGCCCAAAAAAAGCTCATACGTATAAACCTCCAGACTCTATGGAAACAGCATGTGCGATACAGGGAATACTTTCACCTTGCTKGAATGAAATCGGTGAAAGCAAGGCTCCTGTTGCGACAACGAGGATTCGTTTCAATTCTCCTTTTGCCATGCGCTTTAATAAGTGCCCATAGGTAACCGTAGCAGAGCAACCGCAACCACTCCCACCTGCTTGAACGGTTTGTGTTTCTCGATCAAAGATCATTAATCCACAATCACTATAGGTCGTCTGTTCGATTGGGAAATGATGCTTGTGAAAGAGCTCACGCGCAATGCTAATCCCCACCGATGCAAGGTCCCCCGTCACGATAAGATCGTAATAGGAGGGGTCGCGATTCAATTCGCGGCAATGTGTTTGGATCGTATCTACAGCGGCAGGTGCCATGGCAGCGCCCATATTAAACGGATCCGTGATCCCCATATCCACGACTCGTCCGATCGTAGCCGCGGTGACGACAGGGCCGTCACCAGTCTTCCCAAGCACGGCCACCCCAGCACCAGTGACGGTGTACTGCGCCGTCGGCGGCTTCTGAGATCCATATTMCGTTGGATAACGGAATTGCTTCTCCGCCGTGCAGTTATGGCTGCACGTGCCAGCCAGGACATAGTTGGCTGCGCCAGAGTCTACTAATTGGGCGGCTAGCGCCAGCCCTTCCATCGATGTGGAGCAAGCACCGAATATCCCTAGATAAGGGATATTTAGTGTCCGCGCAGCGAACGTGTTGGAGATGATCTGATTCATCAGATCTCCCCCAATATAGAACTGGATTTGGCCGCCGGTCAGGCCGGCTTTCTTCATTGCAAGCTGAGCAGCCTCCTCCAGCAACGCTTTCTCAGCTTTTTCCCACGTTTTTTGACCAACAGTCAAATCACCGTGGACGATATCAAAATCTTCATTGAGCGGTCCCTTTCCTTCATCAGGACCTACAACTGTGCCTGTTGAAAGAATGACAGGCCGATTCTCGAAAAGCCAACTTTGGTGTCCCTTAAGCATCTCGTCAGCCCCCCGTGAAGATCAGATGTGCAATGCCTACAAAAAAGGCCGCTACAGTTCCGAAAACAATAACTGAACCAGCTAATTTAAACATATTACCGCCAACACCGAGCACAAGTCCTTCAGCACGATGCTCAATGGCTGCGGAACAAAGTGAGTTCGCAAAACCAGTGACGGGGACAGAGCTGCCGCCACCTGCCCACTGTGCGATTTTGTCGTAAATACCAAAGCTTGTTAAAATAACCGAGATAATAATCATGACAGCAACGGTCGGATTGCCGGCAGTCTTCTCTGTAAAACCAAAATAATTAATGAACATATGCATAAAGCATTCACCAATCAAGCAGATTGTCCCACCCACCAGAAAGGCTCTGCCGCAATTTTTTAGTACAGGTCTTTTGGGTTCTTGCTGCTTAGCTAATTTCTGATACTCTTGTTGTGTCATCGTTAAGTTTTTCTTCTTGTTGTTAGGCATGACTTACTCCTATTCCCTCAAAACCTAAGCTCTGAGAATCGTATGTACCTGCTGGATAATTTGAGTTAACTGCATGGAACATGTTTCATACATCATCTTAGCCTCAGAATTCTGCGTCGTTAACGAGTACAACTCCAGATCTGCTTCACATTTCTTCAAGCACGCAAGTACGGCAGGGCGTTCGGTAGTTGCCGGCACGACTATCTTGTCATCAAAAAGGTCAACCGATAATTCACCATGTGTATCGACTTGTCCAAGAAATACATTTTCTTTCGCCACACCCATTTTTTCAAGCTCTGATTGCAGCCAGCCTCTACTTTTCCCAGCCGCAGCTAATGGTTCATTTTGAATAACTCCGTCCATCATAACGGCTTGAGTTGGTTTCTCTATGGGCAGCTTTAGCCCTATATGCTTTGGGGTTAGCGGTTGGTGCTCACTCTTCAAAAGAATACTCAAATCACCACTGGATTCCAACATCGCGAATTCCACATCCGCCACCCGAAATACACCTTTTGTACGCAACTGTTCGAGTAATTCATCACCTGTATAGCGTTCCTTCTTTAAATTATCTTCTAGAATCTTGCCATCCTTAATAAGAACTCTGCCATTGCCTTCGAACCATACTCGAAGGGTCTTGCTTTTTAACGTCAATATTTCCAGCACTAATGGCACAAGCACCCATATTAGAATCGCAATAACACCATGAAAATAATTTGCTTCGACGTCAGTCGAAATGTTCCCAGCCAGATCCCCAAGTGTTATGCCAATCACGTATTCAAAGAAAGTCAGCTGTGAAATTTGTTTTTTACCTAGAATCCGTGTCAATACAAACAGAAACATCAAGGTACTTAATGCTCGAATCGCAATAAGTAGCCATTCCGGCACATCATTCCTCCCCTTTCTTCAACCTTCAATACCTACATTATGTGTCATTTGCCCCCTAACTATTATTGCTCTAAATTGGATTTATTTGTTAACATGAGTTGCTAATAATACGGGCATATTAACAACCGCAAACCTGAGCAGATGGCATACAGCTGTTCTATTGCAAGATCACAAAAGAGGAGTGTTTACGATATGACAGTAGCATCAGACGTTAAAACCACCTTAGCATCTTTAAAAAGTGCCCAAGCCAGTCTTGAAACCTTCGCCCTAAGCACACAAAATCAAGAGGCCAAGCAATTATATGAGACTGCGGCCCAGTCGACCCAGCAAATCGTTGATCAAGTTGCCAATCGCGTCCAACAGTTAGAAAATGAAGAGCCGCAATATAAAGGCTTTTAATCGCCAAACAGCCGTTGCGAAGAAAACGCAGCGGCTGTTTATTCTTTTTTAAAAAAACAAACTAAAAAATAGGATTAGCAATACAAATAAAATGAGAATGAGCAGTTTCAGTCGGTCCTTTGGCATGAGTGCCGTCCCTCGTTTCATTGAAATTCCTTCCGATACTCATTGCGGCGGCTGTCCTGAGGCTTTCCTCACTTCATTCGCTAATCGATTAAATTCCTTCTGTGCTTCCGGATCTGAGGTCGCGAAATAGGCTGCTGATAAGAAAGCAATAATCTTGTTCGCATCTTCCACACTCATCATCAAAATAGGCCTCCTCTAAATAAGACAAATTTATTTACCAGTCCAATAATCAAAGGTCAGTGATTTATTTCTGAAAAAAGTATAAGGAATGTAGCAATACCCTGCGTCTCCCCATGCGGTTCCCCATGAGTTTCGTGCAATAATGACACCCTTCCMTTTTTCCTTACCATCCTTATAGCCAACCGCAAGCAATGCATGACCGCCAAGAAGACTTTCCTTTTTCCGATTGGGATACGGGATTTTCCCTGTTTTGGAAGCTGTCTTATTCTCAAATGAGGCATATATCCAAATTCCAAATACAACAGGTGAGCCATCCGCGAGCGCAGCCTTCATCCCTGCTAAATCATGAATGCGATGATAGCCTTCAATACGATAATACCTAGCAAGAGACTCCGCTTGATAATTCGGTGTTTCTTTAAAATTTGCAGTCTGATATGGCCATACTTCCTCTGGACATACGCCTGTTTTGTGCAACACTTTCATTCCGTCACGGATCGTCGCCCMTGCATCGCGATTTACCGTATTTTCTAACTCGCGTTCATGCCAGTAATGATACAGACGAGATAGCCTTGTTGTGTTCTGTTCTTCGGTTAGCAGCCAATACTCTCGCAATCCACTTACAATGGCATTAGAGGTACATGAGCCTAAAGAACCTTGGTTAACAATCGGAGAGAGTTTGCTGCGTAAATCGATTTGACCCGGCAATTGAGATTCCCGAATATAATTAACACTTCTGTATGTGAAATCACGAAAATCGCGAGGGTCCTGCTTGACTGTATATTTCCGCATACCTGTACCTCCTAAGAAGCCTAATCGCTGAGTACTCCAGTGTATTCACCCATAGGCAGGAGCGTGCAAAAAAGAGCCCGACTTCAGAAACGAAGTTCGAGCTCTTTCATGTATGCTTTGCTTTCTTATTCCGTTATTGTAACTGTTACAGGCGACCACTCACCGATAATCGTCTGTCCATGCAAAGAGACACTGCCTTGTGGTGTCAAATCCTTCTCCGTCATCATGCCTAGGGCAACTGTGAAGCGATTGAATTTGATCGGTACATGCTTCTCACGTCGCACTTCCACACCATTCACATAGAAAATGACTTCGTCATTGCCGCGGTGATACGTAATTTTGTACGTATTGAATTCACGGGGTTGGAAATTCGTTTCCTCTTTGAAAATACAGAAGAAGCGCGTTTTGTCCGTCTCAGGAACTTGTACACCAGGGAATGGAAGAACGGCATATACACTTGCATATTTATCGTTGCCAGCAAAGAAATCCAGTGCAGCGCCTGTCGTAAAATCAAGCAAATTCAAAGAGACGAAGCCATCATATAAATCGTTCGGCTCAGTGTTCTGCGTACGAGCACGGATTTGAAGCTCAAAAGAAATTTCTCCTTCTTCGGGCACTTCAACATCTTGAGCCGAATAGTACATATGCTTTGCGTTATCTAGAAATTGTACATAGTCATTTTTGCGGCTAAGCGGCGCACGTGCATATAGAATGCCATTTCGAACAATAATCGTTGCATTCGGCTCTCTGAATTCCCAGAAGGACCCATCTGGCATCGGGAACCCACCTATTTTCCAAACTTCGCCTTCAGATAAGATGGTATGAAAATCACCTATTGTAAATTGTTTGCTCATCGCTTATGACCTCACTTTGTTGTAATATTCTCATTGCAAAATAGCTTGAACGACCAAAGCCAGCATCATGATCAAGCCGCCTCTGGTTGTTGCTTTTAAGGAAGCACCCATTAATGGCAAATAGGCTGGAGAAGGATTCTCAGACTTCAAATTACCATATACCCGATAAAATGGAACAGCTGTCACTAAAGCAAGCAGGGCATAGTAAGGAAAAACGTCCATAACCACGCACAATATCAAAGCCAAATAAGAGAGTACGAATAAACATTTGGAGAATATGAGTGCTTTTTTCTCGCCCCAGACAACAACTAGCGTTCGCTTACCCGCACTTTGATCTGATTTCCAATGAAGGAAATGATGGTTAAACAGAATTAATGTCGTCAATAAGCCGATCGGCAAAGCTAGTAATATCGGTCGATAATCAACCTGCATAGTCTGCACATAATAACTGCCTAAAGTTGGTAGAATGCCAAATGAAAGCAAAATAGCAATCTCGCTATATCCTTTGCCGCGATAACCAAATTTAATAGGCGGTGCCACATAGAAATAGGCAATCAAAGCACCTAAACCTCCGAAAACAAGTACGAGCCAGCCGCTGCTTATGCTTAAAATAAGACCACAAATAAGAGCAACAGCAAATAATGACCATGTCAGAAAACTAAACGTTCGCTCTGTTATGGTGCCATTGGCTAGAAAACCTGAATTGGTCGAAATTGTTGAAGCTGTTTCCTTAGCTGCTGTATCAATGCCATTACGGAAATCCCATAAGTCATTAATCATATTCGAGAATAAGTGCGCAGCAATTGACCCAATAAAGGTTAGCACAAATAAGATAGGATGAAATGTATCGTTCCATACGATTGCTCCTAATCCACCCAAAACGACAGGAATAACCATGACTGGAATAACCCGAAATCGTGATGCTTTTAATAATAAACTTAAGTTGAGGTTATTCATTTCTCACGTCCCTTTCAACAAAAACTGCTCTGCTATTCATACTATCCCAATCCTAGTAGTACTTCAAGTAGGTTTCAATTCCCCTAAAACCACGGTATGCCATCTCTGTCAATAGTCGGAAAATGAGAAAAGGATGCTAGAATACTCTCTAGTCATCCTTCTTCCATAACAACTTATTTCAGATAGAAAACCTCGCGCATCGGGGTAATCGGAACGGCTTCACGGAAATCGAAGGAGCCTACAACCATTTTGGACGTAATGGCATTCCAACGATTACATGCATCACTCTCTGCCAGATAGGCGAAAGCAGCATCTATATCATCGCACAAGAATACATAGAAAAATTGTGCACCATTTTGAAAAATGGAGTAATCTCGGAATCCTGCTTTACTATGTTCCTCCATAATCTCTGGCCATGGCGCTAAGTGCATCGCCACATATTCCTCAAGATCTTCTTCGCGAATCGTCCATGTCCAAGCAAATTTACCGCTATTTTGCATAAGGATCAACCCTTCCTTTTTCTTATATGGTAGAGTTGCAGAAGCAACCGGTTATCTTTTTACCAAATCTTCGCGAATCGGTGTAAATACATCTAAAAGTGCAGAGTCTTCCAATGCGGTAACACCATGCTTAGCTCCACTAGGTATATAAACCGTTTGGCCCTGTTCAATAACAGTAACGACGCCATCGATTGTGAATTCGATTTTACCCTTCAAGCAATACGACATTTGTTCGTGAACATGGCTGTGCTGATAGCCGATAGCCCCAGGTTCAAAGTGAACCTCCATCATCATTAAACCTACTTCAGCTTTCAAAATACAGCGAGTTACGCCTGGTTCTGCCGCTTCCCATACGCCAATATTAGACATCTGACTTTCCCCTTTCATTATAAACCGCTTCCATCCTGAAATGAAAAAGAAGGACCGCAAGCGGCCCTTCACTTACTCACTAATTATATCCGATAAGCACCCAAATGAACATACTTGAAAATAAATGAACCTTACGCTGAAGTCGTCGCGCGATCCTTCCCTTTGTCAGCTTCCCCTGCGTTCTTGTTGGCGGCTTCACGATCCTGCTGCATATCAGCGACCGTTTTCACTTTCACACGAGCAGCCCCTTCATAGTCACGCGTCGGAATGAGGTTCCCTGATGCAAGACGCTGTTTGGCTTCAGCGATCGCGGCACTATATTGCGGCAGCCATGCCTCTTGTTCGACTAACATCTCATCAACCATTTGCCAAATTTCCTTTGGATTGCATACGGCTCCAACAAGAGGATCCATCATAAAGGCTTGACGCAGCAGTTTATCATCCCCATGCACAGCCGCCTCTACAGCTAAGCGCTGGACCGAAATGCTGACATTACATACCGCCGCTGGCCCCAATGGCAGATCACCAACATGCGGCATCGAGATCCCATTGCGATCGACGTAGCCTGGCGCTTCAATAATCGCGTCATCCGGTAAATTCGAGATCACACCTTGATTGACCAAGTTAAAATGACCACGATAGACGCGACCTGTTTCTAGGCCCTCGATAATGTAAKAACCATGCTCTTCGCTGCGCTTCTCGCTGGCATAGACAAATGCGGGATCCTTCATCCAGTTCGGGAAATCCGTTTCAAACCAACGTCGTCCCTCCGTACACACACGTAAGTATCCACCTGTTTCACCATTAATCCAAGACCCCATATCAATCCAATCTTGAATTTCACTTGCCCGTTTCCGATACCAAGGAACATACTCACTCAAATGTCCATTGGACTCMGTGCTATAGTAGCCAAAGCGGCGCAGCATATCAATACGAACCTTCTCTGTTCGTGCATACTCGGCGTGATTTTCAAATGCTTCTAATAAGCCTGCTGTCAAATCCTTCCCCTCATGGGAAGCTTGAATATACCAGGTTTGATGATTAATGCCAGCGCAAATAATGTCCACGTCTTTCTTATCCAACCCGTAAACATCTGCGATTTGATGATGGCCATGCTGTACTCCGTGACACAGGCCTATCGTTCGTACACCACCGTATTTATTACAAGCCCAAGTCAGCATAGCCATCGGGTTCGCGTAATTCAACAATGTAGCATCTGTGGCAGCGACCTCGCGAATATCTTGGCAAATGCGCAGCATTTCAGAAATACCACGTTGACCGTACATGATGCCCCCCGCACACAATGTGTCACCAACGCATTGATCCACACCATATTTCAAAGGAATATCCACGTCTGTTGCAAAAGCCTCTAGACCGCCAACACGTATCGTGCAAAGCACATATTTGGCACCTTCTAATGCTTCCCTGCGATCTGTCGTCGCTTGGATTTGAATCGATAAGCCATTCTCGTGGATATCACGTTGGCATAGCTCCGTCACCATCTCTAAATTGTGTGGATTAATGTCTGTAAAAGCCACTTGAATATTGTGAAATTCGGGTACAGCTAGTAAATCTCGAAGTAGTCCACGTGTGAATCCAATACTGCCTGCGCCAATGAATGCTACCTTAAATGCCATATATATCGCCCTCTCTAACACTTCGTTTATGTTTCACATTGTACCAAGCCAAAGAGAGAAAACGTTATCAAATTTCTAACTACTTCTGTTTCTATTTGTCAAAAATCCTAACCTCCTTCTGGATACATATGTTTATGCGTGTTCATCGATTTACGATAATCCGTAGGCGTTAATTGCGTGTGCACCTTGAATAGCATATGGAAATATTGACGGCTGCCCACCCCGATATAATCCGAAATATCCGCAATTGGAATATCCGTTTCAAGCAGCAGCATTTGTGCTTTTTCCATTCTGATTTCCGTTAAATAGGCCATTAAGGTCTGTCCTGTCACTGCTTTGAATATGCGTTGTAAGTAGCCTGGATGTAAATTCACAGCCCCTGCTATTTCTTTCACTTGAATCTCGCGATCGTAATTTTGATGCATATAATCCATGCTTATCTTCACATACCATTCGCTTTGTGCCAAACTACTGCTCGCGGATTCACGCCGTAAACGAGCAATTCGGATCAGCAGTTGAGCAAACAACAGTTGAATCATAGACTCACTCTTGTCAGCTGGCTTGTCTAGCTCCAGCACCAAACTTTTCATCACATGATACACTTCATCTGGGTCACGCAGCACTAAATAAGCGGTCTGAACTTCTAATAAAGAGTTCAGTTGTTTCTCTTCCGCGGCAAGCTGTTGTAAAGACGGCATTACGCCCTGTTGCGGTGTAAAACGAAATTCCACATTGAGCATCCGACACGGCTCATCATCTTCAACAATAAGTCGATGAGCGATATTGGCATTAAGAAGAATGAATTCCCCTTTTTTTAGTCTAACTCGTTCCGTTTTTGTTGGGGAAACCTGTATCTCTATATCACAAAAGCCATGTATGGTATACATGATCTCAGTCGCATCATGTCGGTGAAAGGGCATATGAAATCCTTGCCATTGTTTAAAATAATAAGCAACCACCTGTGGATGACATGGTTKATTCGGTAACAAAACAGGAAATAATCTTGTCGATTGTGGCATCGGGGGCTCCTTTCCATCGGATCATAAGGTCATTGTACTCCCCTGCCTTCAAAAAGAAAATCCCTTCCAATGGAAGGGATTCAACGGCATCTTTTAGTCTCGATCTGTGTAATCCTCATCCGAAAATGGATGAGTTAAATTATCCATAATTTCTGCAACGGCATCACTTAACATATCTGTCGGTGTTGTATCTTCTTCTTCTGGCAGTGTTGGAATTGTATCATTGCAAACGTGATCGAAATAATGACTTTTGTCCATTACATGTGCCTCCTAAATTGTACATTCATGATTAACGTCGCTCGTTTGCTTGTTTTGTACACTTTCTGCTCACTTTATTCACAACTTCCATAATTTCCACAAATCGCACACAAGATCTCCTTGCCTAAATGGTTGATATGAAGTAAATTAAACCTATATGAACGTATATCAACACAAATAAACCAACTCAAGGAGAGATTAATCCATGGATATCCGCTATGCATCCMACCCGAATGAAGTTAAACAATTTGATACTGAACGTTTACAAGCTGAATTTCAAATTCAATCCTTATTTACAGAAAACCAAGTGACATTAGTTTACTCACACGTTGATCGTTTTATTATCGGTGGTGTTTTGCCTACAACTGAAACGCTTAAATTAGAAGCTGACACGAAAGAAATGGCTGCTGATTACTTCTTAGAGCGCCGCGAAATCGGTATTATCAACGTTGGTGCTAGAGGAACAATCACTGTCGATGGCACAGCGTACACAATGGATTCCAAAGACTGCATTTACATCGGTCTTGGCTCCAAAGAAATTTCCTTCGCAAGCGATGATGCAGCGAACCCAGCGAAGTTCTACTTCAACTCCACACCAGCGCACCGGGCGTACCCGACTGTAAAAGTAGCGATTAGCGAAGCGACACCTGCTCACCTAGGCAGCATCAACACTTCCAATGAGCGTACGATTTATAAATACATCCACTTGGATGGCATTCAAAGCTGTCAACTTGTTATGGGTATGACATTATTGAAGCCAGGCAACATGTGGAATACAATGCCGACTCATACGCACAACCGTCGTTCCGAGGTTTATTTCTATTTTGACATGCCAGAAGATGCAGTTGTCTTCCACATGATGGGTGAGCCGCAACAAACTCGTCACGTTGTTATGCGCAATGAGCAAGCTGTCATCTCACCTAGCTGGTCCATTCACAGTGGCGTTGGCACGAACAACTACACATTCATTTGGGGTATGGCTGGCGAAAATCAAATGTTCAACGATATGGACGCAGTTGCTATGCAAGATTTGAAATAATCGGTACTCCCATTAGAAGAACGGATGAATCCCGATGAATCCATTACGTAGATATGAAACGATCATGGAAGTTTTACTCGCTCAGAAAGAAGTCACCGTGAATGAGCTGAGTGAACGTCTGCAAGTAACAGGAAAAACCATTCGCGAAGATTTAGCCAAGCTGGAAGAAAAGGGGCTGCTTATCCGCATTCATGGCGGTGCTATGCTAGCTCAAAGTGATCAGTTAGGCATTCTCTCTGCGAAAGAACCGAATATTAAGCATGCGGACAAAAAATCGGAGATTGCCTCTCTCGCACTCCGATACATCCAACCTCGCGATATTATCGCATTGGATGGTGGCTCGACAACGCTTGAAATTGCTAGGCGGCTGGATAATCAGCCGCTTACCGTTGTCACTAACGATTTATATATCATCTCCGAGCTTGTCCATAAGGATGAAATTCGGCTAGTTGTGCCCGGCGGTTATCGTCTGCGCAACATGCTTGCCGGCCCAGAAGCCGTAGACTATGTGCGAGGCCTCAACATACAGAAATCGTTCATTTCTGCTACTGGGGTGCATCTGCAGCATGGCTTTACGATTTACACCAATGATCTAGTTGAGTATAAACGTGCCTTAATCAGCTCCAGCGCAACCGTCTATGGGGTTATCGATCATTTCAAGTTCGGACAATGTGCGTTGCGAACTTTCGCTTCCCTTTCTGAAGTGGCTATGATTTTAACCGATAGCGGGTTATCAGAAGAAACGGCCCAGCAGTTCCGTGATACAGGCATCCAGATTGAAACTCTTTAAGCGGAACAACTACATCAACCGTGAAACCAATAATTACTTATTTTGAAAAGGAGTACGTCATGACACTTTTTAATCTATCGGGAAAAACAGCATTCGTTACAGGCGCTTCAGGCGGCCTAGGCCAAGCTATGGCGATCGGACTTGCAGAAGCAGGCGCGAACGTTATCGCGGTTTCCTCTTCTGAAAGCGTACAGACTGTTGAAGCGATCCGCGCATTAGGCGGCAAAGCAGAGCTTATCGCTGCAGATCTAAGCAATGAAGACATCCTTGAGGATGTTGTTGCTAGAGCGATTGGCATTTACGGCAGCATCGATATCCTTGTAAATAACGCGGGTATTATCCGTCGTACTCCAGCTGTTGACCACGCACGTCAAGATTGGCACGATGTGATTGATCTGAACTTGAACTCGGCATTCTTCTTATGCCAGCTGATTGGTCGTCACATGATCGAACGCGGCAGCGGTAAAATCGTGAATATTGCTTCCATGCTGACGTATCAAGGTGGAATTAACGTGCCAGGGTACACAGCAAGTAAGCATGCGATTGCAGGTGTAACGAAAGCATTAGCGAACGAATGGGCTGGCAAAGGCATTCAAATTAATGCCATTGCTCCGGGCTATATGACGACGAATAACACAGCTCCGATTCTCAAAGATGAGAAACGTACAGCTTCTATCACGGAGCGTATTCCAGCAGGTCGTTGGGGTTCACCTGAAGATTTGAAAGGTCCTGTTGTGTTCTTGTCTTCGGGTGCTTCCGATTATATGAACGGACACGTACTATGCGTGGACGGCGGATGGATGGCCAGATAGATGGGTATCGGGACACTCGCTCATACCGTCGGCCATCTGCCCTTGAAGGAATTGACCGCGAAGTTAAGCGGACGAAGCATCGACTTCGTTCAGTTAGCACTTAGTAAAGCGATTAGCGATTATGATTTAAGTCTCGGGAAATTAAGCCCAGCTCTCGCCAATCATATTGGCGAGCAATTTCATCGCGCAGGCGTGCGGATTGGCGTGCTCGGATGTTATATCAATCCCGTGCATCCCGATCCACAGCAGCGCCGTTATGAGATCGATAGATTCAAAGAGCATTTGCGATACGCCCGTGATTTCGGAACGTCCATCGTGGCTACTGAAACAGGTGATCTAACAACGTATCTTGCGGAGGATGCTAACGGGTATGAGGCCAAAGGATGGTCCATCTTGAAGCAAACGGTTGAGGAATTAGCAGAAGAAGCCGAGCGTTGGGGTGTTCATATCGGATTAGAGCCGGTTGTCACACATACTTTGTCCAGCACAGAGAAAATGGCTCAAATCTTAGCCGAAGTGCCTTCCAGCACGTTAGGTGTTGTTTTTGATCCGGTTAATCTCATATCGCCGACTGTGGTTGAGCCACGGGATCAAGATGCTTTCTTGGATCATGCCTTCGCAACTTTTGGCAGCCGAATTGTGCTCACTCATTTGAAAGATTATGTTGTGAATCATGGTAAAAAGAACGAAATTGAGTCAGGTAAAGGCATATTCGAGACATCCTCCTTTTTAGCAAAACTTCACACGTATAAGCCTGGTGTCGACATTTCGTTAGAGCGGCTCCAAGATCATACGATTGAAGAAACGTTCTCGTACGTTAGAAGCTTGCTGTAGTTAATCGACCCCCGACTTCTCTCCATGGAGAGGTGTTGGGGGTTTCTTATTATAAGAGTTACTTATTGCGCGGTCGCTCCTCTTCTCACTTTTTAATATCTGCATCGGTAAGCACTTCGAATTGATCACCTAGGTGCTGCTGCAGTGCCTTCAAGGTCGCCACACCAACGGCAATATCCTCCTCGCCAGCTCCTCCACTCACGCCAACCCMGCCAATGACTTGACCGTTAACCACGATAGGAAATCCGCCTACGAAAATCGCAAACTTCCCCGGCATCATGGCATGAATGCCAAACGCTTCCCCATGGATCGTTGCTGGCCCGCCAGGCTGATTAAACAAGTGTGTAGAACGTCTATGCCCACTTGCCGTAAAAGCTTTCGCCATTGCCAGCTCAKGGCTCGTGTTGCGTGCCCCGTTCATTCGCTCTAAGGCCAACAAATAACCGCCTTCGTCGACGATACAAATCGTTTCTGCCGCTTGAGCTTTCTCCGCAGCTTGAATACCCGCAGCAATCATCACCTTCGCTTCCTCGATTTCTAGCTTCAACACGGATCTCATGATGCATGGCCTCCTTCGTCAAACCTTATCCGCTTGGTACATAACCATCTCCACCTTCGGCACTTTTTCCATTTATATGAGGATTTAGGCGGAAAAAGTCACATGAGTGACTAGCTAACGAGAATTTTGGCATAAAAAAGAGCCTTCACCATCTCCATTAATGGAGACTAGATAGGCTGTTCGCGATTGTTACTTATTCGGCTGTTGCGCGCGTGCTGGTCGGGTCGGACGTTCCACCCAGTTCTCACGGCTCATGCGCTTCACTTGATTAATCGGATTCGAGAGATCGATCACTTCTGCTTTAAAAGGCTGCTCTGCTGCAAGCTTCTCTTTGTAGCTTGTCCCAGGTGCTGGACCGCCTCCACCATTCCGTTTTCCCTTGTTCCATACGCGATTCTTACTCATGCCACCACTCCACCGTTTTTTGTTTAAGTGTAATGGCAGTTACCAAAAAACGCAAATATAGGTTTCATAATAGAGCAAGCTGTCTGTGGGAGGACGGTAGGGAAATGGGAAAAAGATCGCATAATAACGCGGCGCACGTACCTCCAACCACTTACTGAGACTACTATACCCGCACAACCTGCCTCACTTCCTACCTCCAACCATACTCTCTCCCTACTATAACCCCACTCATTACCTCCAACCACTCTCCCCCGCAAAATAAATGGAAAACATGTAGCTAATTCCTCTCGAAATCGCGGATTCTTGAGAATAACTGGAAAACATACAGCTAATTTGCTCAGTGTGACCGAAATCAAACCAAAATCGCTGAAATTAGCTACATGAAATCCAGTTATTTCTCATTTTCAAGCAAATTCGGTGAAATTAGATGTACTTTTTCCAGTTAATGGCGTGGCGGGAGCCGGGATGACGTGAATGACAAGGGGCTTGATGTTTGACAAACGGTGTGCCGCTAGACAAAGAGAGCTCCGTTCGGATAGAGAGTATTGTTTACAGGTGAAGCGTTGATCGACAAGAGGCCTGCTGGCCCCTTATCTCTACAAATCGAACGCTTTCGCCAGAAGGCGATATGAATGCAATCGCGCTTCGATGTTATGAATCGGCGAAACGACCATGATTTCATCCGCCTGATACGCTTCATTCAACTTCAAAATCTCTTCCTTCACTTGCTTAGGCGTACCAACAATTCGTCTATGACGACCATTGCGAATCATCGCATAGTCATTCTCCGTATACGGGTAATTGAGCGCCGTATTCACGGATGGGAATGACGGTAGCAGCATGCCGCGGCCTAAAGACAAGAAGAACAAATCTGTGCTAAGCGCCAGTTGATTCGCTTCTTCTTCCGTATCTGCACAGATAACCAACACGGCTGCTAAGGAATGAGGCTTTTCATTCAGGATCGATGGTGTGAACTGCTCGCGATAAATGCGCAGCGCCTGCTCACAATCGGCGTTCCCAAAAAATTGCGCAAAGCCGAAAGCCGCCCCTTGATCAGCAGCAATTCTTGCGCTGTCATAGGAAGAGCCGAGCAGCCAAATCTCTGGTGCCGTCGAGATTATTGGCGACGCTTGCAGCGCGGCGAACCTATGGCCCGCTGGAAGTGAATCATATAAATAACCCGTCAAATCAGCGATTTGCTGCGGGTATTGGTCAACACCTGTATATTTGCCCTCTTGCAGCGCACGCGTGGATATTGGCATGCCGCCTGGTGCACGGCCAAGCCCAACATCGATACGCCCCGGATGGAGAGCCTCTAACAAGCGGAAGTTTTCAGCAACTTTATATGCGCTATAATGCGGCATCATGATGCCTCCAGAGCCTAGTCGGATGCGCTCTGTTTTGGCTGCCAAATGCGCGATCAGAACCTCTGGACTTGAATGCGCCAAGGCTTGTGAAGCATGATGCTCCGACACCCAGAATCGGCTGTAGCCAATACGATCAGCTTCTTGTGCGAGTTCAGTCGTCTCGGCCAACGTCTGCGCGGCATTACGACCTTCTCCAATTTGCGATTGATCCAAAATACTTAATTTTAACACTTGAAATCACCTCCACTTAACTGTAACATAAAAAAGAACAGAATAGCAAAAAACACGTATGACTACCTATTATCCTCTCCAATTCACGAATTTAATGTGAAATTCACATGAACATTCATAAACTGACAGAATCTCTTATTTTACACCTCTACCAAACTTATCCATAAGATGGTATTTTATTATATACATCCTAGCGAAGGAGCGATTGCCATGAAAACTATTTACGAGAATTATAGAGGTTTCAAAATTAACAAAGATGATAGCACTTATAACGCTATACACGCGGATCGCATTATTTTTACGCAATCTCCGTTAAGTCAGGTTCTTGATTCCATCGATCATTACATTGATGTGACAGGAATTTCTGATTCATCCGAAGATCTATCTTCCTTACCGCAAAATTAATCAAGCACTTCCACGAATGTGGATATACGAATGAATTGGAGCACCCACTGTCATCTGGTTGAAATGAGAAGGAATGCCGCGGCAGAGGTACGGAGTTAAGTACGTGGATACAAAAAACGCAACTGTCCTTTACGGACTGTTGCGTTTTCTATTTGGTGGTTGTAGTAAGTCGGTTTCATCGACTAACTCCACTCTCATGCTATCGTATCAGCTACAAAATCACATGCTTCACATTCATCAGCTCCGCCACTTTCTGAAACTGGGACGCATTGTGCCCAATGGACATCGCGCAGTGATGCGTTGGCGCTTCTGCAAACCAGCGCGACATGTACGCATCCGGGTGCTCACGGAACTTCACCGGCGTCTGTGTGTTGCCGATCTTCATGATCGGCCCGTTCGTCGACTCGCCTTCGCTGGAGATCAGCTTCAGCCGCCCGTCCCCCGTCTGCGTCACATTCAGCGTCGTGATCGCKCCTGTCTTCACCTTGGCTTCGACGGACACGCCCGTGCCCTGCTTGCCGTGATAAAGCCCCATGCCTCGTAAAATCGGCTTTCCTTCGGAAATCGCGATGTGGAACGGCCCGTCATGGCCAAGCAGAATCGTCTCGTCGATATAATCCACGACGACGATTTCCGAGAAGGAGCCGCCGACGCCGAGAATATCGCTGATTTTCATCGCGACAGCTGTCTTCAGGTCTCCTTCGCCAGAACAAGGAATGCCACGCGCTGTTAGCAGCGAGTGACCAACAATGAAGCCGCCTTGCAGCTTCTCGTATCCACCACCAGGCGCGCCATGGTAATAGTACGACAAGGCGTCTAAATCATAGGCGCGCACAAGCTTCTCTTGCGCGGCAGCTACCCGACAAGACCACTCCAGCTGCTCTTCCGTTGGCTTTTTCGCAATCGGATCCGAAGGGGAGTCTCCGCTGATTTGGAACATGTCATACAGTTCATCCAGCTTCTGTTTCACATCCTGTGCCGTCACTTCTCGCAACATGCGGTCCAGATCACACATTTCAAGCACTTCTACATGCAGACCTGTCTGCGCAGAAATCATCGTAAAATCACTATACATATCTAGCATCCCGCTATAGGTATTGCCTAAGAAACCGAAGCGGCTATGCTGCAAGGTCCTAGGTACTCCTGCTGCTCGTACCCACTCTTCAATTTCTTTCCACGCACGCACTGCTTCACGGCGCTCATGCGTCACTTCATTCGTCAATGAGATGGCTGGCGTATAATCGAGCCCCAGCGTGCCATTTACAACTCGGAATGGGATGCCCGCTCGATTGAACACATTGGCGAACTCTGGCACAGGACAAGCTCCGCAATGCGCCAACCATTCCCCTGTCGTCGACTGTTCATAATTAAGTCTCGCCGTCGGCTGCAAATTGAGGAAGACAACAGGTGATTTACAAATTTGATGCACCGGTAGCACGGTAGAACTTGTGGAGTAGGTTGCTGCATGGCAGAATACAAGATCCACTTGCCGCTCGTTCAGCCACTCACCGGCCTTCCGCCCTTCCCCTTCCGTATCAACGAGGCCATAGTAATATACGTCTCCCCATGCGGACATTTTTCGTTCAATAAAACGTCCATATTCTTCTAATCGTTCCTTTAAACCAGGAAACTGCTCCCAATATGCTCGGAGTCCCACGGAGTACAACCCAATTCGCGGCTTGATGCTTGGCTTAATTGCTGGGTAAATTGACATTGAAGCATCTCCATTCATCCATAAATAATAGCTTTATAAACTTATTGTAATGGCTTACAATCAAGATATCATCCAAGGATCTTGGTTTAAAATAATAGAATCTTGCTGTAATATCGGAGGCGTTTCTCTTATGAAAGAAAATTTCACTACCGCATGGTCGGAAGACTCGATTCGTTTCATCTCAAGTCCTTCCACGTTCGCCAAAGCGAACCTGTGTTATGTACAAGAAATCGGTCACTTCCTTACACTCCCAGGTTATTTCACAGAACGGGAAGGTCTTGACTCMTATTTGATTGCATACATTTTGCGAGGTAGAGGACAGTTGACTTATCGGGATAATAGTTATTCTTTAGGAGCTCATCAGTTATTTTTCATCCATTGTGATACCCATCATCACTACGCGACCCACCCCCAGGAGCCGCTCGAGCTTCTATGGGTACATTTTCACGGGAGTGCTTCGTCAGCCTATTATGAGCAGTACGCAGCGTCACACGAGCCAGTTTTGCAGCAAAACAACGAATCACCCGTTTCCACGCTATTGCGCCAGACACTGCAGATCCAACAACAAAGAAATGCTGGAACAGAGTTCCTCACATCAAAGTTGCTAGTTGAGCTGTTGACGGAGATCGTCCTCTCTGCAAAGCAAATAGGCTTATCCGAATCGGACAAGCCTGATTACATTGATGCGATATGTCAAACCCTGACATCCAGATTTACGGAATCCATCTCCTTAGACGAGCTCGCTCGAGAACATGCCGTTAGCAAGTACCACATGGCCAAACGGTTTAAGCAATATACAGGCTTCTCGCCACACGAATACTTGATTAGCATCCGAATGACACATGCCAAGGAACGATTGAAATACTCCGACATGCCTGTATCAGAAATAGCTGTCACCCTCGGCATTGACAACGTCAGCCACTTCATCAATTTGTTCAAAGACCGTACCGGCGACACGCCTCTAGTCTATCGCAAGAAATGGCAGCGGCCACGGTAATACGGCGGGATGTAAGGGTTGCACTTGCACTTTGCAGCTCCCCCCCTTACTTCAAATCCGTCTCATCCATCACCGCTGGAATCTCAATCCACGCCCGCACTCCCTGATCCTCCCGCAACGCATACTGCAGGCCATAGCCTTCCCCGAAATGCAGCTGAATCCGCTTTTGCACATTAATAATACCGAATCCCTTACTACTCTCTTTCCCCTGTAAAATGGCATTCAACATCCCGATATCCGGCATACGATAGCCGTTGTCCTCAACGCTGATAATCAGTTTCCCTTCCGTATGTTTCACCTTGATCCAAAGCTCCCCATCATGGCTCATATTCTTGATTCCGTGGAGGATGGCATTCTCAATAATCGGTTGCAGGAGCACCTTTGGCATTAGAAACCGTTTGGCCTCCTCTTCGATTTCCCAATAAGCCTTAAATGCATACTCATAGCGGAACAGCTGGAGCCGTACATACGCTTCCGCATGATTAATTTCTTCCAGCACCGGAATGAGCAGTTTGCCCTTACTAAGCCCAATCCGCATAATGAGCGACAAATCCTTAATCATTTCTGCTGATTCCGCCGCTMCTTCCATTAACGTATGCCAGTAGACGGACTCCAACGTGTTATAGAGAAGATGTGGATTGATTTGTGTATGTAATATCGACAATTCAACTTCCTTATGCTTTAATTCAAGCTCATATTGATCATAAATCGTTTGATTCAAGCGATTGGTCATACGGATGAAATGATTGCTCAGAAGCATGATCTCATTTTTACTCTCCGCGTGCATGCTAATGGCCAAAGGTTTACCAGGGTGATACGAATTCGTGATTCGAGCCAGCCGAGAAATAGGCTTCAAAATCGATTGGATGAAATACATACTCGCCAAAATCAAAATAAAAAAATAAATCAACATAATCCAATCTACTAAACGTTGAACACTGATATGATCGATAATGATCGATTGGACTGGAACGCGCATCAGCAGCTTAGTCCCCGTAAATTCACTCGTATGTATGACCGACATGATCTCATTACCGCTCTCGATTTGCTTATAAACCCCTTCTTCCTTGCCCTCGGGTACACCAAACTTTGAGCCAATCCCGAAAGCTTCTGTATTCGTAGCTAAGACCGTGTTATCGGGATCTAACAGAAGAATCTGGGCATCTTTGTACTTATCAAAAGGGACGAAATCCATCTGTAAAGGTGTTTCAATACCTGACACAACCAAGTAGCCAATAACCGTTTCGCCGTTATATATACTGTTTAACTGCCTCAAATAGGCCACAGTTTGCGTGTTGTTCGGGTTATGTCCGAATTTATCTATAACACGAATTATCCCCTTGCCCTTCGCATTGCCAACCGCTTTATACCACGAAAGATCCGTCATATCCGTCGAATAAAACACGCCATTATTCAACAGATCTGAATTAGGAACGAACGAATACAACTTATCCTTATCCGAGAAAAACAAGGAATATCGCACCGAATTGGTTGAGTAATTGTTCAAATATTTATCTAACGCTTTGAAAATTTCAAAACGTTCATATTCAGAGGATGATGGAACGCTCACTAATTGTTGGATTTCTTGCGAAATCATAATTTTCTCCGTTTTTTCTTCAAAATCACTGCTTTCACGGTCTAGTGTTAAATGACTTCCCCGGACTAATTGAAGCAGAGCTGTACCAACTTGTTCTTCTRTAATGGATTCCAGCTTTTTGGCAACGACCAAATCCAACACGAGGGTTGGAATCACCACGAAGATGATAAGCAGCAGGATCAACTTTTTCATCAGCTTCATATTTTGCAGCATTGTACGCATCCCTCTTACCATCCTTTCAAAAAGCTTTCCGTCAAGCTGCCAGGAGCAGCACCGCTGTTAGTTAGACTATCAGTACGTTCGCTATGCCGGAAAGAAACTCCTTTAAACGCAAAAGAAAACGCCTCCAGAATTCGCATTCTGAAGGACGCTTCTCCCTATCCTTTCACGCTGGATACTGATAAGCCGCGAATCATAAACTTTTGGAAAATCAAGAAGAACAGTACTGGCGGCAACATCGCCATGGTCAACACCGCGAAGCGTACACTCCATGGAATGACAGAGTTGGAATACACCACATAACGATAAATACCTGTGGCCAGCGGGTACATGCTTTTATCCGTCATCACAATGCTCGGCCAGTAGAAATCATTCCACGTCGTTGAGAACGACAGCATGAGAAGCGTACCAATGATTGGCATCGACAGCGGAATTGCAATCCTAATGAAAGATTTGAACTCACTTGCCCCATCGATACGCGCAGCTTCCAGTACTTCTTTGTGAATGCCATCGAAGAAATTTTTGAGCAGGAGCATGAAATAGGCATTCGCCGCCGCGGGCAGCCAGAAGGCCCAGTAGGTATTGATCATCCCTAAGCTTTTCAAATTCAAAAAGTTAGGTACGATATACGTTGCCGGTGGAATCAACAGTGTGGAGAAAAAGAACAGTGTTATCCATCGCTTGAACGGGACTTTCAAATGAGATAACGCATATGCGGCTAGCCCGATAAACAACAAGGAGCACACGACATTACCAATATAAATGAGAATGGTATTTTTCAAAAACGTCAACAAAGGCAGGTCGAAGCTGTTGAAAGCATCGTCATAATTTTTCCAAATCCAATGTTTCGGAAAAAAAGTGGGAGGAAAGGTAAAAAACTCTTCCCGCGTTTTCAGTGAGCCAAAAAACGTATTCAGAAACGGATAGATGGTCGTAACCGCAATCGCCACGATGAGCAGCACCATGAGGGTGTAACCGAATTTGACGGAACCTTTTTTGAAATCATGCTGGGAAATTAATCCTCGTTCGCCTTGCTTCATGCTTTCTCACTCCTACGCTGCATGACGTTGTAAAGGATGGTCATTCCAATGAGCACAAAGAACATCAAGCTGCCCATGGCACTCGCTTTGCCGAATTCCAAATCACGGAACGCCGTGTGGTTAAGCCATAACAAGTACGTCAGCGTTGCATTATTCGGACCGCCATCCGTCATCGATAGTTGTGCTTGGAAGCCTTGAGAGGTCGTGATCAGTTGGAGAACCAGCAATAATCCCATTAAGGTTTTGATACTAGGCAAAATGATATAGCGAACGCGCTGCCACACACTGGCGCCATCAATTTCAGCAGCTTCGTACAAATCCTTCGGAATCCCGACGATCGCGGCGATATAGATTAACGTAGCCGCACCGAAGCTTTGCCATGTTTCTAGAACAACAATCGAAGCCATCGCTAATTTCGGACTAAAGAACGAAACTTGGTCTATGCCTATTTTCTGCAACAGACTGTTAATCGGCCCTACAGCATCAAAGAACCACATCCACATGCCGTACAAAACAATGGCAGGAACTGCACTAGGTAAATAGCTGATGATACGTGCGGCCCCCTGAAACCGACGAAGCTCGGAAACGGCGATTGCGACTACCGGTGGGATCCAGAAGCCGAGAATAATCCCCAAAGCCATATAGATCAATGTATTCTTAATTGAAATCCAAAGTAGATCATCCTTCAGAATACTCACATAATTTGCTAAGCCAGTGAAATGATTGCCATCAACGAAATCAACGTTGTAGAAGCTATAGAAAATCCCTTTGAAAATAGGCACCCATAGAAAGATAATGAATAAGACGACTTCCGGTAAAATAAACAGCGTACCCCATACATACCAGCTCATTTTCTTCTTCGATACCCGACTTGCTACGATAGGTTGTGAACTCAGCTCTGCATCCATCCTAAACACTCCTTATAGTGAGACAACCTCTACCTACAGCCACTCCAGAATAAGCGGCCGCAGGTAGAAGTAAGTTAGGCTTACCTATTCGACCTTCACTTTGTCAAACGTTTCCGTTTGAACTTTGGTCGCGGCTTCAGACAGTGCTTTTTTCAAGTCCACATCTTTCGTCGTAAATACTTTTTGAATAACATTCGCCATTTCTGTATAGAACTTTTGAGCTTCGTATTGCGCTTCTGGCTTACCATCCCATAGAGCGAGCAATTGTGGGTCGTATTTGAACACGTTATCGTACTTCGTTAAGAGATCTGTATACTTTTTACCGAAATCCGAGGAATCTTTCCAGTAGTTGATCGGTTGTGGAATGTAAACGCGGTTCTTACCTTTACGATCTTCGATTTCTTTCTTCGTGGAGTTCAAGAAATCGTCTGTAAAGTACTCATCCGTAATCCATTTGAACGCCATTTCTTGTTGGTCTTTATCGCTCTTCGGATTAATAACACGATAGTTACCGCCAAGTACGCCCGTATGTTTGCCGCCTTTCGTAAATGAAGGCATAGGATACACAACGAGATCATCCTTACTGATGCCGCCTTCGTTAATCGCCGTATCCGCTGCGTTACCGCTACCACACATAACCATCGCGCCACGCCMTTGAGCAAATGCATTCAAAGCGTCGCCATAACCAAGTGCCCAGTTCTGCGGGATCAGGTTCTCATCCTTCAGCTTCTTGTAGAATTCAAGCGCTTGCAAACCAGCGTCCGAATTGAACACGCCGACTACTTTACCATTATCTAGTTTCTGTACATCGCCACCTGCAGCATACAGGAAATTCGTCCAGTTCCAGCCCGCTTCCGGCCCTTTACCCATAGGAATAAAGCCTGCAATCCCCTTCGCTGGATCATTGATTTTGCGAGCTGCTGCCAGCAGATCATCCCAAGTCCAATCCATTGGCGGCAAGTCTACGCCTTTCTCTTTGAACAGCTTTTTATTCAACGTGATCGTCATGACGTAACCATCAATCGGCACACCGTATGTTTTCCCATTTACGACAAAAGGTTTGGAAAGTAGATCATTCATATCCTTGGCATGTGCCMATGAAGTCATGGAATCGGTAATGTCTGCGACCCATTTCTTATCGACAAGCACTTTGCCTTCCGTTGCATACGTCGTATACTCGGTTGGCGCACTGTTCGAAGCCATTTTGATCCCGATTTCGAGCGGATTGTACTGCCAGTCGTCCTTTTTGAAATCAGCATTCGGGAATTTGGTTTTAAAACGAGCAATACGCTGATCTAACTGATCATTCTTCTCTTTTTGATCGGCTTTAAAGCTTTGAGCTGTAATCGTTACTTTCTTGGCAACAGGTGCAGCTGTTGCAGCAGCTGGCGTGGATTCTTTTGCCGCTGGAGCTGGGCTTGTCGTGCTTGATGTTCCATTGCCGGAACTGCACCCCGCTATCAATACCGTTAAAGCAATCGCACTCATTGTAGACGCTTTCTTTGCTCTCATGTTTGGTTCCCCTTTCGAATCGCATTCACTTGTAGTTGCTACATTTTTGATTATAAGGGGAGTTCAAGGCAAGGGCGATGTGTCGTATTACGCTAAGTATGTCGTATGTTACGCACCTGTTTGCTTCACTTCCGAGATATTAATTCCGAAATGTTTTTTGAAAATTTTGCTAAAATGCTCCGGTGATTCGTAACCGATTTCTTCGGAAATCTCGTAGCGTCGTTTATCCGTCGTCAGAATGAGACGCTTCCCTTCTTCCATCCGCMGCTTCGTGACATAGTCCCAGATGTTCGTGCCCATCACTTTTTTGAACAAATAGCTCAAATAATTCGGACTTAAATGCACCGCATCTGCGATATCCTGCAGCTTCAACCCTTTATCGCAGAAATGACCCTCTATGTACACTTTGGTCTCATATACGATTCGGTTGTTCGCCTMATCTACGCCAGTTATGGTTAATTCGGGATCCTGATTGATGCTGTCTTTATCCTCAATATAGAACATATAGTGACCTTTATTGCTTTCACAACAAGTTAGGCTCTCGAGTGCTTCTTTATACATCACTGGCCACTGCGTTATGCCCTCATGGATGCGACTGATGCCGATAAGACTCTTTACATTCAAGTATTTCAGCAGATTCGTATGAATCATTTGAGCCACCATCAAAAGCTGGTTCACACGCATCGAGCCACGGCTTTCCTCTTCCATAATTTGCAGCAGCAAGGTGAAGGTCGAGTTATGATTATTAAAAACAAGATGGCTCCACTGACTCGCAGTTTCCTCCATAATGTTCAACGCTGCGTATTTCAACAAACTGCGATCCTTCAACGTGGATATTTCCTGATCATGAATACCGCCACGTTCTAATGATAATTTAATAGTCAATATGCTAAAATACGTGCCATTCATGCGATTATCCAGTGTCTCTTTTATTGTAGGAACCTCGGACTCATGGATCGTTCCTGTCACCAATTCATTCAAATAATAATTCGTCTCATGCGTCATGTGCCCAGGCAGGGAACGCGAGCCTTCCCAATTCGCGAAGCGCTGACCTTTCTCTTCCTTTTCCTTCAACAGCTTGGTCACAACGGAAATGAGATGCGGCGGCGTAATCGGCTTTACCAAATACTCTTTCGCTCCAAAACGGATCGCTTTCTGTGCATACTCAAACTCACCATGCGCCGACAAAATCACAATCGGAATCGAAGGATCCTCTAAGAAAATGTTCTCGATCAACTCGATCCCATTCATTTTCTCCATCTGAATATCTGTAAAAACAAGGTCAATTTTCTCCAAATGTATAAAATCCAGCGCCTCAAACCCGTTATACGCGATGAATACCTCGTTAATGTCCAACTTGGACTGCTTCAAAATCGTCGCAACACCCTTGCAAATCATTGGCTCATCATCTACAACCAAAATATTAACCATGCTGCCACCTCGTTCATTTACTTGCCATAACTCCATTTTATTGTACAACAATCGATGTGAATATGTGTTTTATTACGTTTATTGTGTGGGATGTGTGGATGGCGATTTATTCGAGTTGTACGGGCGCTGGCGTTTTGTGCGCTAGCGTGCGATCGCCGACGGGGACACTCTCCTTGCGCACAATAATTGTGCGCTAGCGTGCTGTCGCCGACCGGGATAATCCCCTTGCGCACAATATTTGTGCGCTAGCGTGCTGTCGCCGACCGGGATAATCCCCTTGCGCACAATATTTGTGCGCTAGCGTGCTGTCGCTGACCGGGATAATCCCCTTGCGCACAATAATTGTGCGCTAGCGTGCTGTCGCCGACGGGGACACTCTCCTTGCGCACAATATTTGTGCGCTAGCGTACTGTCGCCGACAGGATACTCTCCTTGCGCACAATATTTGTGCGCTAGCGTGCTGTCGCCGACAGGATACTCTCCTTGCGCACAATATTTGTGCGCTAGCGTGCTGTCGCCGACGGGGACACTCTCCTTGCGCACAATATTTGTGCGCTAGCGTGCTGTCGCCGACGGGGATAATCCCGTTGCGCACAATATTTGTGCGCTAGCGTGCGGTCACCGACGGGGATAATCCCGTTGCGCACAATATTTGTGCGCTAGCGTGCGGTCGCCGACGGGGACACTCTCCTTGCGCACAATATTTGTGCGCTAGCGTGCTGTCGCCGACGGGGACACTCTCCTTGCGCACAATATTTGTGCGCTAGCGTGCGAATGGCGGAAAGCCTACAAGCTTTCCACATTTAGAAGATAATAAAACGCCGCCAGCTCCAAAAAAGAGCTAGCGGCGTATGCTTTACGCTTAAAATCATTCTTATCTTCAAGATACCAAATTACTTGGCACTTAGCAAAATCTATCTATCTATCTATCTATCTATCTATCTATCTATCTATCATCTCTTAATTAATCTGAAATCATCATAATGGAACCCCGGTGCAACGACACAGGAAACCAGAACGGGTTCATCGCCTAGCGGTCGCGCCATTTGCCATACATGTGCTGGGACAAGAGCCTGTGGATGCTGACCGTTCAGTACATCAGGACCTAGAATAATCTCCTGTGTCGCTTTCGGCTGCTCGCTCGTTCCTCCTAAGGTAAGCACGATCGGGCTGCCCGAGTGCCATAACCATAACTCGTCGGACAATACCGTGTGCCATTCCGAAAATTCATCTGGGTGAAGCAGGAAATAGATCGAAGTTGCTGCGTATCGCGAACCCGAGTAGGCTGCATGGAGTACTTCTTTAGGGATTTCGAATGAGGCTTTCCATAGCTCTTTGTACCATCCACCCTCAKGGTGCGGTTTCAAATCTAACGTTTGAACAAGTGGTGAAAGTTGTTTGGTAATCATATGATTTCTCCTATTTCTCTCTAAACTTACAAAGTATGAATTATACCATACTGAAGTCACATATTGTATATGTAAGAATTTCCGAAACCCCCGACCGTTACGCACGTATTGAAAAAGGGATCCATCTAACAAATGCTGGGAAACGAGGGAAGAAGATGCCAGATAATCTTAACCTTCAATTGAGGGTTGCGAAAGAACGGATGTTTCGTCTGCATAAAGCAAAACGCAAAAGAGAAGATCTTCTGAATAGAGTATATGAGCAGGAACGTCTCATAGGACGGCTTGAGTTACAACTGGAATCAGAGCAGGCAGATGTAGAGCGATTAACGCGAATGTCACTTGCAAATTTATTCCACACGATTCTTCGCAGTAAATCCGAGCAACTTGAAATGGAACGGCAACAAGTCCTTAACGCTGCTCTTCAATTAGAAACTGCCAAACAGGCACTTCTGGATGCACAGAATGCTTTGATTCAAGTCGGTGATGACCTCGCCAACTATCAACGCGCCGCAGACGACTATAAGAAGCTAATGACAGTGAAGGAAGCCGCGCTCTTTAACGCACCGCTATTATCTAGAGAGCTTGAACGAATGGACGACAACATCGATGATCAGAAGCTTTTGGTCAAAGAACTGCAAGAAGCGCTGACTGCTGGAAAGCTTGTTCTAGCTTCCTTGACAGACGCTTCCAATAGTCTAGAGAAGGCAGAAAATTGKGGGAAATGGGACTTATGKGGTGGCGGCGGCTTGATTAGCAYCCATGCAAAGCATACGCATGTGGATGATGCCAAACAGTTTATTCATCAGGCTAATCACCAGATCCTCAATTTTCGTGACGAACTAAACGACTTGAATCGGAGTTTTCAAATTGAAATTGATATCAGCAACACGCTGAAAATGGCTGACTATTGGTTTGATGGCCTCATTGCAGACTGGATTGTACAAGGTCGGATCACGAATTCTCAGAGCCAAACGCTTTCAGCCATGAATAAAATTCGCCCTGTCGTTTCACAGTTGCAAAAGGAGTTTTCGGCCGCAGAGGCTACGCTAGCTGACCTGATTACGAAACGGATCAATTGGATCGAAGAATCTAACTTGGACAGTTGACAATAAAGAGCCACCCCCAACCAACGTTGAGAGTGGCTTTTTCCATACCTCAGATTCTAATTCCAAATTTATATCACAACGAAACACCTAAGAAGCCACGTGTTAATTGGAAATCAACATTACCCTGCTGGTAGAGACGAGGTGTATAGGTATGCTCAATGACTTGCTTGACGCGCTCAAGAATCCTGTTCGTCCACTCATTCGTATCTCCACTGAGCAGCAAATCTAGATCATTGTCATTGTTTTGCAGCATTTCCGTTTCCGATGATATTTGCAGCATAGGAACGAACGGATGCGTCTGCATCGGACGATTACCGACAAGCGCTATAATTAATTCTACACCCGTGGCAGCTAAGCCAGTAACCGTCTCCACCCAATGCTCCGTCGGGGTCTCCATGATGTGGAAGCCATTGCGACGGACATGCTCCCCATAGGCAATTGACGGCAGGACATCGGACGAAGTCAATATATTTCGGCTATAAGAAGCCGTGGAAAGCAGATCGCTGTTCGCAGGAATAACCACTAAGCCACCAGCGCCAACTATCATCTTGGTCAGCTTCACCAGTTGTTCTCCTTCATCATCGGAGATGGAACCATCGCTTATGATGCCAATACGCAGTCCTTCCAGACCGACTGTCTCCTTCTCAGTTGCTCCAGCTGCTGCCACTTGATCGGCAAACCACGCTTCTACCTTCTGCGTCACCTTCGTAATTCCGCCATCAAGCTGAATACTCGCAAAACCGAGGCGGCTCGTTTCAACACCCATCTCTTCCATCAGATGATGCATATAGTCGTTATGGGTTTTCTCACAGCCATGCTCCAGCAGCAAACAATGTTTCACCATCGGATGAGTGATGTAACCGATCATTGTGCGGGCATACAACTTTTCAGCTTGCCCCCCCGAATTACCGCAGCCTTCCGTATGTGCCAAAGCCACAAAACGTGAGATCTCAGGTTGCCCAACACCCTGTTTATTCAGCTTTTGCGTTATCATATTTGCTACCTGTCCAGCACAGAGACTGGTCGGCAAGATTAAGCCGATGTTGTCGCTGGCCTGGCGGTTTTGATGACGTATGAAGGAGAATTGAAACGAGCTATTACTGACATCTGAATCCTCTAGAATCTCAATAGGCTCTCCCGTTGGCTTATAAGGATGGAGCAATAACTCCAGCTGACTTGCATCGTTTTGCTGCCAATTGCGCCAGATCTGCACCTGGGAATGACCCGCCTTCTCACCGACACTGCGTTGACCAGAAGCTGTTTGGATAGTCAGTTCGAAGACCTCTTTGCCAAGCTCATCCATTGACACGCCTTCCAGAAATTTACCAGCGTTGACATCCATATCATTATTCAGCAATTGGTAGCGGCGCGTCGTCGTGACGACCTTGACCGTCGGCACGTAAGGGAAATTAGTGATCGAGCCGTTCCCCGTCGTAAAGAAGATCATATTACAGCCTGCAGCCACCTGTCCGGCGATGCTCTCGAGGTCGTTGCCAGGACTATCCATGAAATAGTATCCGCCATCTTTCATGAGCTCCCCGTATTCTGTGGCATAATCGAGGCGAGTGATCGGATCTTTCTTGCGAGCAGCACCAATGGATTTGAGATAAATGTTATAAAGGCCGCGAAATATATTGCCACCGGATGGATTTCCTTCTGCACTAGCACCGTGCCAAGACGTGCGCTCTTTGAAACGGTTCACAAGTTCTAGGAATTTATTTGCGGTTTCAAAGTTACGAACCTTCGACAGAATATAGGGTTCCGCGCCAATTAATTCATCGGTTTCGGCTATGCTGGCAGCTCCGCCGTAGCGTACCAATTCTTCTGAAATCCAACCAAGCAGCGGGTTCGCTGAAATACCAGAAAAAGCGTCCGAGCCACCGCATTGCAGTCCAATCTTCAGGTGACTAATGGATTCCTCCGTCCGTTGCATCGCATTAACAGTAGGCAGCCACTCCTTTATGACTTCTTCGCCTTGAGCCAGATTCTGTTCAAAGCCACCTTCGAGCGACACAAACTTATGCAACACATCATCGATCGGATAGCTGTGTTCTCGCAAATACGCTTCCACCATCTTATTGGTTACCGGTTCATTGCCATAATCAACTACCAAGACTGCACCCACGTTAGGGTTCACGATAAATCCAGCGAGCGTCCGCAGCAGTAAATCCAGGTTATTAAGCTTATCCGTGCTGCCCTCGGTATGCGCCACAGGTACAATCCCATCGATTTGGGGATAGTTCTTCAGTTCACCTTGTAGTCGAGCGGCAAGCTGCTTCGAATAGCTACCCGTAAGCGAGGTGGTACCTAACACGACTATGTGGTTACGGGTACCAACGCCACGAGGTTCACTGCGACGATAACCCATAAATGTACGAATATCTGAGTAAGCTGGTGATGCTGGTGCAGGCTTAAAGTTCTCCTCAGCAAAAACAAATGGAGGAATTTGATCCGTAAAATTAGGCTGAGCTGGCAGAGTGAATTTCAGCTGACGCCCGCTAAGTGCGTCCAATACCGCTTCATTGATCACATATTGACCGGGCTGAATCTCTTGCAGAGCCACGCCAAACGGCATTTCCCAAGAAAGCAGTTCAACACCGGGATTTATTGTCTTCACAGCAAACCGATGACCTTCCAAAACAGTATAATCTATGACCAAGGTTTCGCCTTCAAAATGAATAACGGTGCCAGCGTCCAAATTTCGAGTCGCAACGGCACAGTTATCGCCAGGTAATGGAAGTCTAGCAATTTCATCAAACTGGTAAATTTCATTCATCGATACCTATCTCCTTTTGATAATTACTCATCAATTACCTTGTTAGATTGAGCTCAACAATTTTATGAGAATCTCTCTGATTCAGGATCCTCAGTCGAATATTCAATGCTGTCCAGTGTTGGCCAAAGCTCTAATGGAATTGGAAAATTGGCAAGTTCCAACGTCTGTGCTACTCGTTCCGGCTTGCTCATGCCAACGACAGTACTCGCGATGCGGGAGTCACGCATGGAGAATTGGAGTGCAGCAGCGGCAAGGGGGACATCATATTCCTGGCAGATCTTCATGAAGGATCTTGCACGTTCAATTAACAAAGGAGGTGCCTCACTATACGCATAACGCGCGTAAGCATCCGGCCCTTTTGCTAATATTCCGCTGCCATAAGGTGCGGCGTTAATGACAGCAACCCCCAATTGATTGGCGATATCAAGCAACGGCTCCGCTGAGCGATTGAGCAGTGTATAGCGATTGTGGGTCTCAACGGCGCTAAACTCCCCTGTCTCTACGTAACGAATTAGCATGTCGATGGGGCCTCCAGATATGCCAATGTGATCTATGATTCCCTGATTCTTGAAGTTTTTCAGCACCTCAAGCGGCCCACCTGTTCCCATAATATTTTCAAAGGTGGAATGCTCCGGGTCATGGATATAGACATATTGCAGACGATCTAGCCCTAATCGAATGAGACTTTCTTCAATGGATTTTTTTATTTGATCTCCGCTGAAATCTCCAGTCCGTAAACAACGGTCTGCTTTGGTGGCAAGTACAAAACCCGACGGTAATCCACCGTTCTCTTTAATTACCTTGCCAATGCGACGCTCACTCTCGCCTTCACCATAGGCAGCCGCAGTGTCGAGAAAGTTAATCGAGCTTGCAAAGGCAGCGCGAATTGTGTCCAAAGCTGTTTCCTCTGGAGCATTAAAAGTAAAGATTTCCGGCATATCACCAAGTGGAGCTCCACCAACACAGAGCGGAGAGACAAACAAGCCCGTATTACCAATTGGTCTTTTTGAGTTAAGGGATGCAGTTGACATAAAGTAACCTCGCTTCTTATTGAGTATGAATACAGCTCTATTACCTAAGAGTTATCGATAATTCAATTATTAACTAATTACGCCCTTTTTTAAAATAATATTGGCATACAGCGCCTTTTCACTCGTCGCCACAATGGCATAAGCTTTTTTTGCGCGCTCATAAAATGCAAACCGTTCTACATATTCAATAGCTGGTGTAGCATGTTCACGGATGATCCCCTCGTATTCGCCCCAGATCGGTGTTTCAACTGGATCTCCAGGAACAACAGCCATAAGCGCAACAGGCTGATCGCTGTATGTATCAAGTGGATACAAGGATAATACCGCTTTCAACAATTCCGGTACTCCATGACCATCACAACGTAATAGACGGTTTGCATGACTGGCTGCCGGGAAATTCCCGTCTGCCAAGATGATTTCATCCCCATGCCCCATCTCCATTAACACTTTGAGCAACTCAGGCGAAAGGATGGAAGGTATCCCTTTTAACATCAYCAACATCTCCTTGAATAGTATGTGTTACCGATAACTCAAAATTAACAACTTTATGTCTTGCTGTCAATCCTTTATTTCTATACAATATGAAATACATGAAATCATAGCAGTCTGGCAAAGGAGATTAACACGTGATAACAATCTATGACATCGCCGAGAAGGCCGGTGTTTCCGCGATGACGGTTTCCCGAGTGATCAATAATACGGGCCGAATCAGCGAAGAGACGCGTAAGCGAGTGCGGAAAGTCATGGAAGAGCTCCATTATATTCCGAATGCATTGGCACGCAGCTTAGTTTCCCAGAAGACGAATCTCATTTCTCTTCTCATCACGGATATTACCAATCCGTTCTATACAACTTTAGCACGAGGCGCTGAGGATGCAGCGAAGAAGGCGGGCTATCGATTGCTTTTTGCTAATAGTGATGAGGATTATGAAAAAGAGAAAGATTACGTCGATATGATTCTATCTACACGGGTAGATGGCGTTTTATTCGCACCAGCAGGCGATCATTCTCATGACAATTTACTGCAATTGCAGAAACATCAGATTCCATTTGTTGTATTGGATCGGGAAATCCCCGGTATTGACGCGGATGTTGTCCTTGGCGACAGCAAAGAAGGCGCACGCAATCTAGTTGAACATTTGATTGTACAGGGGCATCAGCGTATCGCTTTAATTAATGGTTCACAGGATGTTTCAACAGCTCGATTGCGATATTTAGGCTACAATGAGGCGCTTCAACTAGGCGGAATAACCCCCGATGATTCACTCGTGCTCCATCTGGGTTACCGCGATTTCCACGATGAGACCGCACTCCATGAGCTGCTCCAGCTTGACGTTCCCCCTACCGCTATTTTCGCAGCTAATAATATGCTGGCCCTTGGAGTCATCCAATCCCTGCGCCATCGCGGCCTACAAGTACCAAGGGATATGTCTGTAGTCTGTTTCGACGACTTCKGACCAGCAGGTGCAATCAATCCATTTCTCACCGTTGCGTCACAACCAGCTTACCAATTCGGGAAATTAGGCATGCAACTACTAATTGAACGCATAGAAGGAGAAGCTAGCGTTGCATCACGCAGAATCATGCTGCCTTCTGAGCTCATTGTTCGCTCATCCACACAACCTCTCTCATAGAGATAGCGAGCTATTGTTCTTCCCATTTATGAACAATAGCCGCAATGATTTCTTCCTTCGTCTGCTCCGACAACCCATTCCGAAGCTCCGTTATAAACTCAATAAAAAGCAGCGACAACAGCTCATTCAATTCCATATTCAATGGATGATGATGCTTCCAGTTCATATCATCGAAAAATACACGCATCCGATTTACCTCGGCTGGGTGTAATCTTACGTTTAATGTTAGAAAAGAAGTCCCCTCTGAATGTCCCTCCTGAAAAGATAACCCCCACTGAAAGCCAGGCACACTCCCCGCGGGCGGTCGTTCATTCGGATTTGCATTTGCTATAACGCTGCCATATTTAGTTCTAAGCTGCAGTATATACGTATACAGATCCTTACCTTTACGGACGTGATCCATGAAATTATCAAATAAAAGCTTAACAAGAAAGGTTTTATTAATCCCACTAAGCTCATCTTGTGATGTGTACACAATATCCTCCAAGAACGCATCTGCCCGGTCAAAATAGTCGCGAGGCGCCCGTACTTTGACAGTATGGTAGATGTCTGTTGTTCCTTTTTGAAATAAACCCGTCCATGATTTTAATGTGAGCATCCCGTATTCCCCCTTCTTCTCCCCTCCTAAACTATTATTCCAAATCTAGCAGAAAAATGACTACAACTAAAAGAGACTACCCATTTATATCTGAACGAATATGACTACGAGCATACTTTTGTGGGTGGTCATCAGCACGCTCATTGTTTATGATGAGACTACGTAGTATAGCGGTGATCTAACGAAGCTGGAGGTTATACATATGGATGCAGTAACGTCACGGAAAGCGATAGTAATTGGAGCGGGAATCGGTGGATTATGTACAGCATTGTCACTTCAGCAGCAAGGATGGCGAGTCTCAGTATACGACAAGGCATCATCACTGAGAGAAGCCGGGGCTGGAATTGTGCTCGCAGCCAACGCCATGAAAGCACTCGATTTGCTTGGCATTGGAGAAGCCATCCGGTACGTGGGGGCACCCGTTGTTCATGCTGACATTCGAAGGTGGGATGGCACACTGATTACAAGCCTTCCAGCTGCCAAACAAGCGGCACTATACGGAACGCAAAGCTATGTCATTCATAGAGCTGACTTGCAAGCAATTCTTGTGCAARCAGTAACGGCGACGACACCTATTCAAACCAATAAACAATGGATCGATGGGATTCAGAGTGATCGAGGAGTAATCGCCGTTTTCAAAGACGGTACACAGGAAAAGGCTGATGTCATTATTGGTGCCGATGGGTTTCACTCTGCCGTACGAGAACGGCTTTTTGGTCAAAGTCCAGTCCGTTATTCGGGATATATGGCTTTAAGAGGCGTGTGTAATCAGGAGGAGACCCGCAACACAACTAATGGCGGGGGCTTCGAGGCCTTGGGACCAGGAAGACGTTTCGGTCTCTCAAGTCTTGGCAACGGTCGTGTCTTCTGGTTTGCCGCGATTAATGCTCCTCAAGGAAAACTACCTCCGGTAGAAGAGAGACAATCTGAACTGCTGCGTCAATTTCACGGTTGGTATAGTCCAATCGCATCTGCTATTGAAGCAACGGAAGCATCAACGATTCTGGCCCATGACATCGTTGACCGCCCCCCATTACCAAAGTGGAGTTCAGGCACGATGACGCTCCTCGGCGATGCCGCACATCCGATGATGCCCAATTTGGGACAGGGAGGTGCGCAAGCGATTGAAGATGCCATTGTACTGGCAAGATGCCTCCGAAATCCCGATATCCCGACTGCACTTTCAGCATATGAGAAGGAGCGTATGGATCGAGCAAACCGAATCGTGCGGATGTCTCGGTCGATGGGAAGAATGGTACAACTCGAGAACCCAATTCTGATCTACTTACGTAATAGTATGCTAGCCTCCTTGTCTGATGCCCGTTATATAAGCCGGTTCGATCCTATCATTGGATATGAGTTGTAGAATTTCTAATTCACTTCTATAAACATCTTTTTACTGAAAGAAACTGCACATCGGCTACCTTGTAACATAAATTGGTTTATGCGCATAAATATCAAAGCGGTAAAGCCAATATGATGTAAATCCAAAGGGTGAACATAGATGGAGAACACAAGTATCGATGCCTTAAGAGATCGAATTGATGAAATTAACGAGAGTCTGCGGGAACTACTCTCCGAAAGAGCACGCATTACCCAAGAGATCGGGCTGGAGAAGGAAAAACAAGGCGTGCCGAAATTCGACCCGCTACGCGAAAAGAAAATGCTAGACGCCTTGGTTGCACGAAATACAGGCCCTTTCGATGACGATACCATTCGTCACCTTTTCAAACAAATCTTCCAAGCCTCGCTGACTCTGCAACAAACAGTTCACAAGAAACAGCTGCTCGTTAGTCGTAAGCGGCAACAAGCAGACACCATCATTCAACTTGGTCCGGCCGCCATCGGCGGAGGTAAACCGATCATGATCRCGGGTCCCTGCTCGGTCGAGAGTTACGAGCAAGTACGCGCAGTTGCTGCGGCTATGAAAAGCGCTGGCGTGACTGTGCTGCGCGGCGGCGCCTTCAAGCCTCGCACATCCCCCTATGATTTCCAGGGGCTAGGCTTGGAAGGCTTACGAATTCTCAAAGATGTTGCCGACGAATTCGGACTCCAGACGATCAGCGAAATCGTGGATCCCGCCCATATCGAAATCGCGGGCCAATACATCGACGTGATCCAAATTGGCGCAAGAAACATGCACAATTTCGAACTACTGAAGGCGGCAGGAGAGGTTCGCATTCCCATTCTTTTGAAACGCGGCCTGTCTGCTACGCTTGACGAATTCCTGCATGCTGCCGAATACATCCTATCTCGCGGCAATACGCAGGTGATGTTAATTGAACGTGGCATCCGAACCTATGAGCTGGCGACGCGAAATACACTCGACATCTCAGCAGTTCCAATTCTGAAGCAAGAGAGCCATTTGCCTGTCTTGGTCGATGTGACCCATTCCACGGGACGCAAGGATATTTTCGCACCTTGTGCCAAGGCAGCCTTGGCCGCTGGAGCGGATGGGATCATGGTCGAAGTCCATCCAAATCCGGCGACTGCGCTTTCCGATGCCCAGCAACAGTTGACGATTGAGGAGTTCAGCCAATTTTATGCGGCGATTCAAAGTTCAGGATTGTTTTAACGATCATTCTCGATTCCCACGCATCTCCACCGCCGGAAACCCTCTGCCACACAACGCTTTAGTGATGAATAACATCACTATAGTCGTGTATCGAGGGCAACTTCTACGCAATTGTGATGTAAAACATCACTAAACACGCGAACGATAGTGATCTTACCGACTTAGTGATGAAAAACATCACTATAAACGGTGTTCGATGGCATTCTCTACGCAATAGTGATGAAAAACATCACTATTGACACATCAGAAGGTAAATTTGCCTCTACAAAAAAAGCCCCCAACCCCACAAAAAGTGGAATTGGAGGCTTCTTACCTATACGGTTTTATCTACAAAGGAAATTTTATTGTTTTCAGCAAATTTTTTCAGCTTAGACGCCATCGCCACAATATCAAAACGGTTCAACGTTTTGTTGTATACCCAACGAGGAGACTTGCCCGTAAGCTCGATGATAATTTGACCAGGTGCATGTACGATCTCTTTAATATTTTCCGCACCAAGCACTAATTCTCGGGCCAGTCCTCGCTTCGAGAGATTCGTCTTGGTCACTCGCAAGTACGGTCTCCGCACGAAATAAATAAGTACGCCGACTACCAAGTAGCTAAGCGTTGTATACCAGTACATTTTATCCCCTTCGGTTTTCGTCAAWGTAAATAACAAGAAGAGCGAAACTACGATGAAGAACGCAGCCAATAGGATGCTTCTTCCTTTAAACACGACCGGACGATCCGGATCTGTTGAAATCGGCGCCATCCCTTGTTTAGATCGGGTTTGATTTGCCTTTTTCGTATTCTTACTTACCATTCTTTCCCACTTGCGTGACATGCCTTTCACTCCCTGCGTAATAGTTACCAAACTCTTCTCCTCATAATCCCATACTTACGACAGAATGTCGATATTTAGCTTGTCATACACGGCAAAAAGGAGCCCTCTCGGACTCCCCACTACCTTATTTGTTCACATTCGAGTTATACAGATTCCCTCCACCCGTTCGCACATCATTCGTCGCTGTGGTTCCTGTTGCCGCACTCGTTGCATAGACGACGTATCCTGCCACACCGTCCAAATTCACAGTATTATTGTTAAACGAATTATTCACACCAGTCGCATAGTCCGAACCATGCGTCCGTACTTGGAAGGCATCTACAACGTTCGCGTTGCCATTCCGATACCCTTGATTATAGCGAATAATCGTATTCACACCTTTTACATCAACGAAGCTGTCAGYACTATTCGCCCCACTTATTCCAGTACCATTAAACGTGCAGTACTCAATAATCGTTCCGCTGGCACCTTCCTTCACATCAATATGCTCTGCTGTAATACCGCCATCGAAATTCGTATGACTAATCACATTCCCTGTTACAACATGCTCATATGGTGAGCTTGAATCGGAACCCACATACGCACCTTCCCCATACCCCGCTTGATACAACCCTGTATCGTAAATAAGCGAGTACGACAAAGTATTGTAGGAGCTGCCGTCGCGGAAATGGACACCTTCATCACCTACATTGTGAACTTCTACATTATTTAACAAATTGTTGTTCCCATTGTCGATAATGATACCCTTCTGTGCTTGCGTGATTTCAATATCTCGGACCTCCCAATAATTACCAGTTAAATGAATGCCATAGGAGCCATCGTTCACATTCACACCCTTGAGCACAGCTGGATTAGCCGCATCACAGCTCTTCAGCACAATCGGATTGGCAGCCGTTCCGTTTTTGTCCGAATAGAATAATCCCTGCCCACCCGGGTCGCCACTCGTCGAACGATCACCCACATAATTACCTGGGGCAAGCAGAATGACGGACCCTGCCACTGCATTTTTCATCGCATTTTGAATCGCAACCGTTGTCGTCAGTGCATTCGTACAACCGCTAGGCGGCGTTCCCGCAGTCGTTGTCACATTAATTGTGCTGCTTTGGCTTGAAGCATTCCCAGCCGCATCCTTAGCTTTGACGTAGTAGCTATACGAGGTAGACGCTGCTAAACCCGTGTCACTCGTGGAAGTACCCGTCACGGTCTTCAGGAACGTGCCATTGCGATACACATCATAGCCCGTTACACCCATATTATCTGTCGAAGCGCTCCAGCTGAGATTGATTTGGCTGCTGGAAGCCGCTGTGCCATTAAATCCACTAGGCGCTGTCGGCGCTTGGGTATCCCCACCTGTACCTCCACCGCTAACGACAACAAGTTGCGGCTTGTTCGAAGCATTCTCATTACTATTCAGTGTTGTATATTTCCCGACACTTTCTTGAAGTGCAAATGAAACGACACCATCTCCTGCCGCTTGCGCAGTCACATACGCAGTAACATCAATCTCGTTGTACGTCGTCGTCGTATTGATGGCAACACTACCTGCTGAGCTGCCAACCGTTGGTTTCGTGCTCCAGGTAATCGCGGATTGCGACCAGCTATCGGTCGTTTGATACGCAGATAGAACGGTTGACGCGGAGGCGCTGCCATAAATCCGGAGCTTCGCACTCGTTACACCTGAAAGGCCCGAGAGACTATATTTGAGATACGTGTAACGAGATGCACCTGGGTCATTTTTCACATACAACGAAGTGGCTGTTCCATAATTGCTTGTCGGGCTACCTTCATGCACATAAGAATCATCTGATGGACTTAGTGTGGTTGTCGCCGCTCCTGCAATTGCTGGAACTGCAAGCAGCATCACCGTTGAGAGCAGCACAACAGCCCCTGCCTTACCATTCAAATCTTTGAAAAGCTTTAGCATTATTACTCCTCCTTAGTCACCATTAGATAGCGCTTACAAATAAAATTATAAAAGATCATCGCGTGCACATGTTTTCAGCTATTGTTCAGAACTTGCACTGTGTTGCTGTCTTTTTATACCTGCATGCGATACGACTTCGGCGTCGTTCCAAGCATATTCTTAAACACACGTGAAAAGTAAGACCCATTCTGAAAGCCCACCTCCTGAGCGATATAACTAGCCGATTTCGAAGTGGTTTCGAGCAAGAGACAAGCTTCCTTTAATCTGCGGGATATAATAAATTCCGTTATCGTACGCCCCGTTGACTGCCGAAAAACATGAGATAAATAAAAGGTGGAGAGATGCAAATCCTCTGACATGCGTTGCAAATCAAATTTATCCTTGTAATGCTTTTCGATCCATTCTGTGATTTGCCCAGCCGTATGATTACTGCTCAGCTTCGCCCTCTCCTTCTGAGTATGGCAAATTTCACTTTCATAAGGCTCAAGCTGCTGAAGCATAGATAATAAGCATAAGACAAATTCCTCTTGCTGTTTGTGCGTCGAAACACGACTTAGTTTTCTATGTAAATGCTCATAACATTTGGCTAAATGCTGTTGCTGAGGGATCACATGACCGGTTAACGCATGCTTCCAAAGCGTGTTATACCATGTGCGAATCCCGCTAAACGCGCGCAGCGCTGTATCCAATCTGTAAGGATCAAACATCAGAATTGATCGCACAAAGGGACCTTGGATTTGAATGCGATGCAATTGAAATGGTTGGAAAATTAAAAGGCTGCCTGGCTCAATGGTGTACCAGCGTTTATTCACTTCCACACGTCCTACCCCTTCATACACATAGAGGAATTCCATACAAGAATGGGCATGATAGATCTCCCAATTTTGATTTCGACTTGATTTCTCATGATTCAGATGAAAGGGCTCCTTGGTGACATCAACACTTGTGCTAAGTTTCAAAAGCTATCCCTCCCGATTATGGAAATGGTTTACATTATGAGCGTGAGCACACTCTATCACATCCTTGTACAAAACAATTGTACAAATTCTAGAAATTCCTGTGTTTTGTTTAGATGCGATGCATGCACACAAAAAAACAGATCCTGCCATTTTCTCCCGAGAGAAAATAAACAAGATCTGTTATCAGGTCATCTTATGCGTTGACCTTTTCCACACGTTTTTCTGGCGCTTCAAGATGCTCAGGGGATTCCTTCCCTTCACCTACGAGCTCCCTGGCTGAATTTTTAAATTCATGCAGGGTACGACCTACAGCTCGACCAAGTTCAGGCAGCTTAGACGGTCCAAACAATACCAATACAACGACTAAAATTAACATGAGTCCAGGTAATCCAATATTTTGCAGCACAGGCACATCATCTCCGTTTCATTAGTCTTGGTTATGGTGCTTTGGATACACAGCTACGGCTTCAATTTCAATCAGCCAATCGGAGCTAACGAGACTTGCAATACCAACCGTAGAACGTGCTGGCTTCACAGGATTAGCTTCTGTTCCAAAAAATTGCGCATACGCGTCAAACCAGCCCTGATAATCGAACTTGCCATCTTTGGCTGCATCTGGCGTCACATAGACACGAAGATAGGCAACATCTGCAAGTGTGAGGCCTTTATCTTTTAATTGCGTTTCAATGGCCTTTAGAATGCCTATCCCCTGTGTTTTCGTATCCCCATAGCGTTCATATACGGTTTTGCCTTCTTTATTGATAACGGGCGGCACGGTACCGCTTGTGAATAGATAGGAGGCTCCCGCAGGGACTGACACACCCGCAGCAATGGAAGAAGCAGGATTCCCATAAAATTCGACTTCGTTAATTGGCTCTGCATTATATTTACTTGATTTCTCAGTCCCAGCCGCATAGGCACTTACGCAAATCAGACATGAACCAACGGTAGCTGCTACGATTGTCTTCCACTTTTTCGATATTATCATCATGATTCACTCCTTCTTCTCTATTCTTTCATTACGCGTTCATGAATTTCGGTAACAACTTTCCGCGCAGATTCAATAGCCCCAGCTTGCCAAGCAGTGATATAACTAATATGCTCCCCTGCCAAATATATACGACCATCGGGTTTGCATAGGGTTGGATAATAGTTCTTACGATCGTCTGCCGTATAGGAAGCCCAGCCGCCTTGATTATATTTAATTTTCTTCCAATCCACAGAGAAAGAGGTTTCGAACTCCTTGTGGTATTGTGGGTGAATCTTCGCTCCTTGGCTTAAGGCATAATCTTCTCGCGCAGCAAGTGACATATTACCTAATTTATCTGCGTTCCCTCCGAATGAATAATATCCTAATAGAATTCCTTTTTTGGAAAAATAGTCATTCGGCGGGTAATAGATATTGGCAATATCCATATTCGTCAATGAGCTTCCGCCATAAATCATCTCATCTTCTTCCCAGAAGCGGCGTTTAAATTGAAGACCAATTTTACCTGCAGCAGCATAGCTTATCTTAGCGATTGCAGTCGACATTTCAGGAGAGAAATCCGCTTTAATGTTCTTGAGGACAGGGAGCGGGATGGTACAGATGCAGAAGTCTCCATCAATCTCTTTATTTGCTCCGCTGTTTAAGTCCTTATACAAAATCTTAACGCCATCAGAAGACTGTTTAATCTCATGAACTTCCGCATTGAATTGAATTTTGTCGCCTACGCGTTTCTCGAACGCCTTCGCAATCATATCCATCCCGCCAACAGGGTGGAACATCATCATTTGCTGATCATAGCTATACTCACTGCTGAGGAATTGACCAAAACCAGAATTGATGATCRCTTTTAAGCTAAATGGATCCTTCCGAACACCTGCGTCAAATTTACCGCCGGGTTCTTCAACATAACCAGCTCTGCTTGAACCTTTATAGAACAGATCCGCGTTTAGATCCCCTTCGCTTTTCAAATACGCAACAAGCTTCGTTTTCTCTTCTGTTGTCAAAGGGAGATCTAACGCTTTCTGATTAACAGCTTTAGCCAGCATTTCTGCCACATAACCACGTACATCGGCTTTGGCCTGCCGCTTAGGAACTTTTACGCCTGATAACTCGCCTACATTTTCATTATAGTAATACCCGCTCTCATTCACATTGTTAAAGGGTTCTATGGCAACTCCGAATTTGCGGGCATAGTCCAGCGTCACATGAAATTGAGGAATTCGCATCGGCCCTGCATTGAAATACATGCCATTATCGAAGCGAGCCACMTGCTTTACGCCGCCAATCTCTGTTACTGTTGTCCCTCTACGCACTGTCCATGCTCGTCCGCCTGAACGTGCTCTCGCTTCTAGGATGGTGCACTGATAGCCGGCATTACCCAGCTCATAGGCTGCTGTCATCCCGGCAATCCCACCGCCTAAGATGATGACTTTCTTGCCATTACGATTCGCAGATGTAAGATCCCTTCCCGATGGCGGCGTGTAATCTGCGGCTTTCATCGTTTCCGGGGAGAGTAGTCCTAAAGTACCCATCACACTGAATATTGCGGCTGACCCTCCTAATTTGCCGACTGTTGTCAAAAATTGTCTACGTGTAATTTGATCTTCTTGGATCGGTGTCTTCTCCATGCTTCCATCTCCTCAGTTTAAGTTTGGCTATCCGCTACTTAAACTTAACAGCGAAGACATGAACAGTCATTACTTTATGTAAGATAATATGACATAAATTTTAATTATACTAAGATAAGTATCGTTTATTTGATCGTTTTTCCATATAATGATAGAGTTTCATTATTAAATGTCACATATAAGTTAATTAACCTTACATCAAATTGGAGGGATAGGCTGATGATGACAAAGAAAAAAGTAATTCAAATTGGTGTTGTAAGTGAACTAACGGGGTTAACAGAGAGGCAAATTCGATACTACGAGGACCGCAAGCTTATTTTTCCAGACCGAAGCAAGGGAGGCGTTCGTAAATATTCCTTCGAGGATATTCAAACCATTATGGATATTCACACAAAGCTAACTAACGGCTTTCATACGGTAGAATTAAGACGAATGCTAGCCGGCTCCTAACACTTCCTCACCAATTAGACTGGAGGGCTCCTATGCAGATCAAAGAAATGATGTCACTTGTCGAACATTTAACCGAACTACGCACACGTATTATTCGCGTCCTCATTGCTGTCATTCTAACCTTAATTATTGGATTCGTCTTCGCTCAGAATATTTTACTTTACCTTAAGCAAAGCTCCACAGCATCCGATATTACGTGGCATGTCTTTTCACCGATGGATAGCATTCGCATCTATATGTTGATTGCATTCGCCGTTTCGCTCACACTTACACTACCATTTATCCTTTATCAAATTTGGGCTTTCGTCAAAAAAGGACTTACCAAAGATGAGCAAGTCGCCACACTTCGGTACATCCCCTATACGTTCTTATGCTTCATGATTGGATTAGCTTTCGGTTACTTCGTTGTATTCMCCATGTGTATCAAATTTACATTAGGCGTTACCGAAAACCTTGGATTAACTCAGACCTACGGTGTTGCTCAATATTTTAGCTTCATGCTCAATATTATCATTCCGTTGTCTTTAGCCTTCGAACTTCCGATTGTCGTCATGTTCCTTACGAAACTAAAGCTGCTGAATCCTAAATTATTAAACAAAGTCCGAAGATATGCCTATCTGATTCTGATTATTACAGCGAGCTTAATTTCACCACCTGATTTAATCTCGCATCTGATGGTAGCCATCCCTTTATTCGCTCTATATGAAATTAGCATTTTGCTATCTCGCATCGTTTATAACKGGCAACAACGGGAGCAGAGTCTCAGTCAAGTCGAATATGGCGTCTCCTAAAATAGTCCTTCTCTCATATTGTTCATCTCCATCAGTTCGGATATAGTTACGTCATAACTGGCATACAGAAAAGGTGAACTATGCGAATTGAACAACTCATTTATATTATTGAAATCAATCAAACAGGTTCCATTTCTTTAGCAGCGGAAAAGCTTCACGTATCCCAGCCGAACATCTCTCAAGCGATTGTCAGCTTAGAGGAAGAGCTAGGCGTGAAGCTTTTCGTTCGCTCGCGCACCGGAGCCATTCCTACGGAAGACGGGAAATTAATTATTAGCAAAGCCATAGAGATCATGAATAAAGTGGAAGAACTTAGAGAAACTGCAGGTTTTCAATTCAATCAACTGTCAGGCTCTCTTTCCATCGCCTCTGTACCGAGTCTTTGTTTAAGTATTCTTCCTCCAACATTAGCTATCTTCAAAAATAAGCACGCTGATGTTGAACTTATCATGATGGAGATGAATTATCCACAGATTGTACAAGAAGTACTCGGTGGACAAGTCGATCTGGGACTCATCGCTGTTGGCACCAATTATACCAACACTCATGCGCGACTGGTGACAGAACATTTGCTAGAATGCCGTATTATGGCCTATGTGGGTAAAAAATCCCCTTTATCACACCGTACTAGCATCTCCATCGAAGAACTCCTGCTAGAACCCCTTTTGATATCCTCTGATTTCCTTATGAACATATTCAAAAAGCATGGGGAGCCTAACATCCTATTTAAGTTGGGGAATTCAGAAGCAGCTAAGCGGATTATTGCCGAAGGAATCGCGATCGGCTTCTATACGGAGACAGGAATGAGATATGATCCTTATCTGGAAACAGGCAGTATCGTCGCACTCGAAATCACAGGCGTGGATTTAGGCGTTTCCTTCCGATCCTTGCGCCTGAAGAGTCGGCACCTTTCACTGCCTTGCAAAGAATTTATGAAGGAACTTAAAACCATTATTGCGGTAATGTGACGTCTGTAATTTCGTGTGCAGTTACAGGTTTACTCCGGGGAAGATCCGGCTTCTTCCCTTTGATCACGGCATAGAGAACTGCAGCAACAATTCCAAGAAGTAATGGAACAGACAATCGGCTTAACAAGAGATATCCTTGGAACATTAACAACCCGACTGCAATACTTACAATCAAGTAAAGCAGGTAGGGTTTCATTGTGAAAGGAGCGCTTTGATATAAATCTGGGAATGCACGCGGAAGTCTCGCAGCGGATAAGACGGGGAAAATGCTTGCAATGAGTAAGATGCCTACTCCGAGTTGGGAAATGGTTTCAAGAGATATCCCCGTCAGGATAGGAATGATCCCCAGAATATAGTAAAAAGTTAGCAGCCAATGTGGCGTTCCGAATCTTCGATTCACCCTCCCCAGTGATGCTGGCAGCCAGCCATCCCTGCATGCGACCAGCATCCCTCTAGTCACCCAAGAGAACGTAACATTTAACGTTGATGCCAAAGCGAACATGGCCCCGCCAATTACAAAAAATAAAAACAACGGCTTAGGCAGTATCGATGTAGCCACATCAATCAAAGACTCCCCTGCAACTTCCGATATGGGCAATACGCCAGTTGCAACAATCCCCATTCCTATGTAAAGCAATCCTACAATACCAGAACTGATTAAAATCGCTAACGGGATATCCCGCTTAGGCCGTTTCATCTCTCCGCCAAGTTCGACAACAGCGTAAGCCCCAYCAGATGCAAATGATGTGATTCCAACAGCCATTAGAAAGCCACTGATACCGCGTGGCAAATAGGAAGTTGGGTGAAATACCGTATAGTCGACCTCCGACATTCCCCACGCAATGAACATACAAAGGGATACTAATTTGGTGACGATAAGCACCCTCCCCAAAGTTGACATGAATTTTATTCCGAATAGGTTGATGAGGTAGAAGAAAGTTAGTACAAGGGAAGCTACAAACATGATGGGTACGTTTTTCACAATCCCTTGCAAATAGTGAGCAAACGATAGGGCATAAACAGCGATTGTGAGATGTCCAAAAGTGAATAAGCTTAGATACACGAACCCCGCTTTAGGCGATAGCAATCGACTGGTATACGTGTACATCCCACCTGTCGTCGGAAGCACAGATCCAAGTACAGCAAGTGGGATGGTAATGATAAGCATGAACACGGAAGATAGCAAGAACGCAAGCGGAACACCTGTCCCGGTTAATGCTATCGCTACCCCAGTAATGGAAAGAATTCCCGCACCTACCATTTGGCCTATGGCAATACCAATCGCATCACGCAACCCTAAGACTTTTTTCAATTTCTCTATTTCGTTCCCCATCTCCTCACCAACCTCCCTAACTTTACTACTTTCCATTTCAACATAAACCAGAGATCCCCTTTTTTTCTTACGCCGTTATCGGTTCAAACGATGAATTTGTCGAAGTTAGACTAACATTATTTAGGGCTTTTCCCTCATTGTTCCATTCTCTACTTTCAGCTATAGTTACCTCATAACCTCATAACAAAGTTCTAGGCATATTCAATCCGCACATCTCATATCATGTATAGTTGCTTATTTCTGAAAACCAAATGTAATTTGCAGAAAATTAAGTTGAAACTTGAAGGGATGTTGATTTCGTATTCTTACTCTAGAGAAAATCCAATTTATCGAGACACAATGTATCAATCCGCAAGATGCTATTATTATTCGACTGCTTATCGAGGGTGTCGCCCCTCACGAAATTGTTTATTTGAAAAGTAATTCCTTAGATGAAAAAAAGCAAATACTTACTGTGTCTGATGCCATGGGCGGCAAAAGGTACATACCCGTTTCCAAAACCTGTGTCGAGCGATTTCAATCCGCTTTGAAACAAACTAAATATTTGACTAACTTGGGTAACCCGCATCAACCTAAGAAATTTACAGATTTAAGAAATAGTCCTTTTCTAATCAAAATGAGTATGACCGACTATATCGCAAATCGAGCGATGATTACTGAATTGGATTCTGTTATTCTACGAACGATTTACATGCGCCTTCGTCGATTAGCTGAGTTTTTCTCACTTCCTGAGCTTACTCATTTAACAACAGTTAAGCTTGAAGTGAAACAACTTGCGATTGTATAGCTTCCACGTTAAAGGCCTATTGGCCTTTTTTTTGCGCAAAAAAAGTGGATCYCCTACTTACTCGGAGATCCACTTGTATCATTCGGTTTGAAGACGATGGGCACGTCGTCTTCGTTTCAATAATTCTGGCAGCGCTATGCCTAACATCGTTACAATTACACCTAACCATTGCAGTCCACTTACAGATTCGTGGAGAACGAGGAAGGACATAATGACAGCCGTCGGCAGCTCCGCTGCGCTCATGATCGTGGCCATACCGCCGCCAATACGTGGCACACCAATAGCAAAGAACAATGGGGGTATGACGACACCGAACAAGGCCAGCAGCAAAGCCCATGGTAATAGTGATTCATGCAAGGATCCATTCCACAAGAAATGAGGTGGGAAGATCAGCATGACGATGATAAAGGAGCCCGTTTGCATCACAGCACCTCGCGTGATTGGCGCAATTTGCTTAGCAACCCTACCGCTCATGCCAATAAACAGTGCGTACGTCAATGCAGATAGCAACCCTAATCCCACTCCAAGCCACGAGGGAGCTTCTACCATACCTTTTAGATAACCACTTGCCATAATAATACCGATAAATAAGAAAATAAGTGCGATGAGTTTATCTCTGCTCGGACGTTTACGATCCATAATCGCTTCTAAGACGATACCAATCCATGTAAATTGAAATAATAAAAGAATGGCAAATGATGCTGAAACGTATTGCAAGGCGGCATAATAAAATATCCCGGTTAAGCCTGAACTTGTTCCTACTAACATAAGCAGGAGAGCATTACGAGGTGAAACGCGAAACGTTTGGGCTTCTGCTGATCCTTGTTTAGCTGATTTGGCGGTTACGAAAGCCATGATCCACATCATGATGAGTCCGAAAAAAATTTGCGAGCCAACCACTTCACCCACATGGAAACCAGACTCATAGGCCTTCTTCACGAATGTTGACAACAATCCAAAGCTGCATGCGCCAGCTAATACATATACGTAGTATTTCATGCTAACGACCTTATCAAGATATCTCTGACAGAGTCCCTCGTCATGACTTTATATTGACCAATTGTAGATTTCATAAATGATTTGTGCACTAATTCTTCAATGCGCTGATCATCAATGCCATAATAGCCAAGCTGATTCGGCGCTCCGAGAGAATCCCAGAATTGACGCAAAGCTTGAATTCCTTCTAGTGCCACTTCGTGATCCGTTTTTCCTGTCTCGTCGATTCCGAAAACCGATATGGCCAACTTCTTCATCCGCGAAGGATCATCTTCTGCACAATGACTCATCCAATTCGGGAATACAATAGCAAGTCCGCCTCCGTGAGGAATATCGTAAACCGCGGATAAACCATGCTCAATTTGATGAGACGCCCAATCGCCTCCATCTGTCCCACAAGACAGCAAACCATTGAAGGCGGTAGTTCCAGCGTACATAATCGTCGCACGATGCTCGACATCTTCCAGATTCGATAATAGTTTCGGCGCAGCCTCCATAACAGTCAACAAGACGGCTTCCATGAAGCGATCCATCATCGGGGTATGTTCCGTGCGGTGAAAATATTGTTCCAGCACATGCGACATCATATCTACAATCCCATAGACCGTCTGATCTAACGGAACGGATGTGGTATAGGCAGGGTCTAGAATAGAAAAAGCCGGAAAAGCTAACGGACTGCTCCAGCCGCGCTTCTCATTGCGATCCCAATTCGTAATGACAGAAATGTTATTCATCTCCGAGCCTGTCGCGGCTAGCGTTAACACGGTCCCCAGCGGCAGTGCCTCCTGCGGTTCAGCTTTCTTTGTAATGATGTCCCAAACATCCCCGTCGTAATAAACACCTATCGAAATGGCTTTGGCACAATCAATAACACTCCCCCCACCAACAGCAAGGATGAGATCGATTTGATTTACTCGGCACAGCTCAATACCTTTCTTCACTGTAGTCAACCTAGGGTTAGGTTCTACACCCGACATCTCGACTACAATGGCTTGCTTATCTAGCAGCTGCTTCATCACAGCATCGTATACACCATTATTCCGGATGCTGCCTCCACCATAAACTAGCAGGACGCGTTTCCCGCTATTTCCTAGCTCTTGTTGCAATTGCTTGATCTGACCTTCGCCAAACCATAATCGTGTAGGATTAAACTGAATAAATGATTGCATATGTGTGTAAACTCCTTCGATGACTAATATCTACAGAAGTATATCACAAGTCGAATTCAATAGCATTGGAAACACCTTTGGTATAGACACTCCTTCCTATGAAAAAAACCGCACACCTCTTAGTAAGATGTACGGATCGGATCACTTATATGCGATGTAAAGGAAGTGAGAACGAAATGCTGCAGCCCTGACCTAGGCGGCTTTCCGCCCAAATTTGCCCACCATGATATTGCACGATTTCCTTGGCTATGGCGAGCCCTAAGCCGCTTCCGCCCGAGTTGCTTCTTGATTTGGATACTTTATAGAACCGTTCGAAAATATGAGGTAAATCCTCCTCACTAATCCCCACTCCTGTGTCGGACACCCGAATAACAAGTTCACGCGGATTGTCCCTTATCTGAGCTTGAACCTGARTGGAACAGCCCCTGGTTGAAAATTTAATCGCATTGTAAATAATATTAGCATACACCTGCTCAATTCGATCCACATCCACCGTCAACATATCCTGCCCATTCATTTGCGCCATGTTTAACGTGTAGGCAATTCCAGCATTTTGTGTATCCAATTCATATTTGGCGAAAAGCTGACGAATCATCGTCACACAAGACGTTGAGGCAAGTTGGAAATGAAACTGCTTCGTTTCAAGTCGGCTCAGTTGATACAAATCCGTAATTAAACGTTGAATACCAACGATGCGCATATGGACTACGCTCAAATATTTCTTCTGTTCTTCTGGGTCCTGAATAACATCATCCAGAATCGCTTCTACATAACCTTGGATCGACGTGAGTGGCGTCCCTAGATCGTGGGAGATGTTCGATAAAAGATCGCGCCGCGACGTTTCCATCAAGATTAACTCATTGGTACGTTCCTTTACCTTGGACTCCAAATCATTGTACAATCTAGCATTCTCAATGGATATCGCAGCTTGAGCCGATAGTAACTTGATCACATCCAAGCGATCTGATGTAAAGGCGTTCCGAATTAAATTATTTTCCAAATAAAAAACGCCGATTAGATTACCTTGATGGAGAATCGGTTCGCAGAAGATGGATTTACTTTCCGCTTGTCTTATGTAAGGATCGTTTGAGAAAAGTGTTGATTTCTCCGCATTATCTAACACAATCCCCTCTTTCATGCGCGCAACATACTGGATCACTGTTTTCGGAACATTATCACGTGTTTCGATCAAAACAGAGCTCACCATACAGGAATCCTTCCCTGCACTCGCAAGCATCTCTGCTTCAACGTACAAACTATCCTTATCTTTCAGAACAAGGATACTTCGCTCTGCACCGGAAGAATACGTAACAATCTCCATCAATCGTTTGATCAGTTGCTCTAGATTCACTTCACTTGAGAGAGAACGTGATGTATTCATAATTGTTTTGAAATCAATGGCTTGCAGGGAATAATCACTGATTTTGGTTGTTGCCCAATCAGGAGACTCGGCTCGACTTGTGAAGTAAGCTGGATATCTCAGCCTTAGATCATCCGCCTTCGCTTTTGCCCCCCAATTGACATAACCAAAATAAGCATCAACGAAATACGTTTTAGCGAATTTTTCGCGGCCAATTTGCTTGTAGTATTTCCCCGCTATCTCGCAAGCCATGGCTTCATGTTGAATAAATCCTTGCTCACGCGCTTGTCGAATGGCCGATTCATATCCCTGCTCTGCTAATTGCCCAAACCCCCTCACTCGATGCCATTCTGCATGCATGAGGAGTGTTAAGTGCGAATAGTTCTCAGGACAATGAGCAGCCCACTTATCCATCTTTCTGAGCATTTTCTTAACTCGCCTAGCAAGCCATTTCTGTTCATCACTAGGGAGTTCAGGAAATGCCGCCGCAATGGAGAGGACATAATAGAAATAATTTTCAGGTATATGAAATAAACCAAAAGAGGCAGCTTGATGTAACTCTGTCGACTTCCCTGTCTTTACCGCATCTTCAAAATAACCGAATAAATAGTACAGCATCATTTTTTTTACCGAGTATACATGGATAATTACCTGATTCGGGTGAAATTTAAGCTTACTAACAAATTGTTCTTCCTCTTCCTGATGATTGCCGAAAAGGATCGGATTCACAGACATCCCTTCCAAATTTAAGGTCAACATTCGCAGCATCTCAAGCATAAGCAGGGTATCATGATGATTCGTCTGTTCCAAAATGCGATAATTTTTGGCCAAATCTTCTTTCACTTCTGCGAGTACAGCTCCTTGAAAATCCTTCATAAGCATCTGATAGGTTAGCGCATACCCGGCAAACACAAGGTCGCCATCTTCGATGCCGCATCGAAATGACTCTTTTAAGTGTTCCAAGCAGATTCGTAACGATTTCACCCAAGGGCTAATGAACAAACCCAATGAAAAGTAACTTTTACTGCGATATTGGTGAGACTGAAACCTTGCGTTCATTCGTTCACCTAGTTGACCATATTGATAGCCCCGCTGGTAATCTCCAAATCCGGACCCAAGAATCAAGCCGTACGCCCCATACACATAGGCCATAGAAGGCGTGTTCCCATACTTCAAAGCAAGCTTCGTCATAATCAACATAAAAGGCACGAATAGATTTGTATTTACGAAATAGGCAGATACCGCGACACTCATCATTAAATCAATTAATTTCATCCGAAACGTATCTTCCATAATCGGTAAATCATACAGCTCCAGCGTACTTCTTCGCCMTATCAACCCTCTCACATTGATGTACGTCATGACGATATACATGTTGGACGGTGCAACAGACAATCGGATGCCATGCTCTGCTAAAGCCTTTAAGCCTACCTTGATACTCTGATGATGCTTGCCAATATTCGTGTGCAAGACAACTTGCAGATTATATACTTCAAGCTTCTGCTCGTTGGATAATGGCCCTTGCAGCAATTGCTCATATAGCGTCTCTGCCTCGTCCGCTTGACCACTCAAATAGAGGCATTCCGACTTCTCCAAACGAATCGCAAAACCTAATTCTTTCTGCTCACATCCCTCAATCTGATCCATCACTTCTAGTGCTTTATTAAAATATTGGATAGCCGAACGGTACGCATTCGAGGATTTCGCTTTGCGCCCTGCGTTATAGTTAAATTCGAGTAATTGGATTAATTCATGATTCATATTGAGCAGTGCTGAACCTATATTCATATGATTAACAATTTCAAGCAGACGCTTCTCAATCTCATCATTCGCCAGTTCCTTCAGCAGCATTCGAGCGATGCTCAGATGCATGCCAGGCAGCTTCAATTCCTCAACGGAGCCATATACAGCTTCTTGAATGGAATCATGGACAAACATAAACCGAATATCTCTCGCAGCCGCTTCCCCTTGCGCATCGTTGTAGAATTTATAATCTGTTCCTACGGGGATAATCAAACCATTCTGAATCGTCAGTTCCAGCTCTTGCAAAGCGTCGACGAAAGATTTCCCCATACTAATACCCAATGCTTCCAAGTCAAAAGAGACGCCCAAACAAGCAGCTAAGCGCAAGATATTTTGCGTATTCGGCGGCATCCGATCTAATTTCTCAGCCAGAAGAAACATCAGATTGTCTGTAATTCGCAGTTTTTGAATCTCGTTCATATCCCAGATCCAACGATTCTCCTTATAATTAAACGAAAGCAAATCCTGCTCATGCAAAGCCGTCAGAAACTGTTTGACGAAAAATGGGTTGCCTCCGGTCTTCTGCAAAATAAGCACAGCCAGCTCCGTAACGTGCTTCTCGTCCGAAATCAAGGACTCCGCTACCAAGGTTTGAACATCCGCAAGCTTCAAAGCTTTTAACACGATTCGATCCAACACAAGGTGCTGCGGCAGCTTGTCGAGTAGTTGAACATGCATAGAAGACAACCAATTCGTATCATATTCACCTCGATATGAACCAATAAACAAGAAATATTTCATTTGTGTATTGTTCAAAAGCAGATCCAAAAATTGTAAGGAAGCCGTATCTGCCCACTGCAGATCATCTAAGAATAGAACGATCGGACGATCCTTCCCCGAGAAAATCAACAAAAATTGTTGCAGCAAATAATGAAGGCGATTCTGCGTTTCTTTTTGTGGAAGCTGCTTCGCATTCGGCTGTTCGCCTATCAGTAGAGCTAACTCAGGCACAAGATCAATAATGACTTTGCCGCTTGTTCCTAAGACACTAAGCAGCCGGTCACGGTACTCTTCGATTTGCCCATTCTTACCTGTTAGCAGTTGTCTTACTAACTCTCTCATGGCTTGCGAGAGCGCGTGATAGGATACATGCTGCTTATTCGGCTCAAATCGCCCTGAGAGGAACCACCCACGATCTTTCATAATCATTTTCATCGTCTCAGCAATTAGGAAGGTCTTACCAAATCCAGACTCCCCTGTAACCCACACCGCTTCCAATGAGCCATGAATGGCTTGTTCATACACATGCAGAAGTTTATCGATCTCTTTATCTCGCCCATATAAGCCTTGTGGAATCTGAAATCGATCCGTCATATCATACATCCCTACTGTAAATTCCCCAATATCCTCTCCAGCGTTGATTTTCGCCAAGCAATATTCGAGATCCTGTAGGATGCCATACGCACTTTGATAGCGATCCTCGGCATTCTTGGAAAGCAGCTTCAAGATCATATCCGAAATTGGTTTAGGAATTCCGCTCTCTATTTGATCCGGCGGTGGAGGGGACACAGCTAAATGCCCGTGAATTAATTCCACCGGATCTTCCGTTTGAAAGGGTAATTTCCCCGTCAACATTTCATAGAACGTAACGCCTAACGAATAGTAATCCGTCCGATAATCGATGATCCGATTCATTCGCCCCGTTTGTTCTGGGGACATATATTGAAGCGTTCCCTCTAGCATTAAAGGATCCAGCATCTCTTGCCGTTCTCTTGTAAAAGATGAGATGCTGAAATCACCCAGTTTCATGATTTGCTTGTCCCAATTCACAAAAATATTGCTTGGATTGATATCTTTATGTATGACATACCTTTTGTGAATATCCCCAACCATCCTGACGATTTGAATGGCAGCTGTTAAGAAATCTTGAATGGATTTTCTGAACACTGGGAATAAATTGGCTAATGCTTCGCCATCAAAGTCTTCTAAAATCAAAGCGAAATTATTCTGGAATTTTGGAAGGGATAAAGGTTTAAGCACGCAGGGAATATCCAGCATCTTCCCAATCTCATACTCGCGCTTAAGTCTGGCAATATCCGAGGAAATCGGAAAATCAGAACGAAGTGTCTTAATCATTACTTTCTCCATAGACTGCTTATGAACCGCACGATGTAGGACAGTCCGTTCATCCTGATGGACGGGTCTGATGAACTCAAAATCCGGAAAAATCAACCCTAATACCCCCTCACAAAATTGCCTGTCAGAACTTAAAATTTAGGACTTTGCCATTCCACGGAAGTCCCTTGTCGAAGCGCTTCTTGTCCCTCTGTCGAAAAACTTTTAACACATCGATATTACCC
>NZ_JBFTPF010000034.1:0-68290 GCF_056398345.1 Paenibacillus sp. 01T442 | reverse complement strand
ACAGCTGTGTAAGCCGTTCCTCCGCTGCTAAGCAGGGTTGGATCATTCGCTAATCCAATCGTATCGCTTATGGTAAACGTCGCACCCGTTCCATCTAAGATCGTAATCACTAAATCTTGACCGCTGTTTGTCCACGAGCCCGTATAGTCTGCACCTAATGTATGAGCGTTACTCACGACAATCGCTGCATCCACTTCTACTTTCGTTAATGCGCTTGTTTTGTTCGTTGCATTCGCTAAATGCAGCGTAATTGTATCGTTAGTATCAATTTGCCCTACGCTGCCTGCGCCTGATGCTGTTACGCTAGTAATCACAATCGGGTCACGACGTAACACATTCGCAGTAATATCTAATAAACTGTCCGTATTGTCAGCAGCATCAACATATTTAATAACAACATCATTACCAGCCATTGACTTGATTTGTCCTGGAACAGATGTGTTGGCAAGTACAAAAGTACCGTTGTAAATTCCCGTGTTCGCACCTGTTTGAGTCAATGTTGCCGTTTGGGGAGTACCGTCAGCATCTGAAATATCAACTGTTATTGTATTGGAGGCAGTAGCGTTCTTCAGATCCGCATCTGTAACCTTGACTGTGAAAGTATCGCTGTTTAACCCCCACGATGTTGCACCCACATTATTTACCACGTCCAGCTTACCAGTAACATGCTTTCTTGCAATTGTTTCTACAGTATTCACTGTATCGTTGTTAACATCATTGGCATCAACATACATCACATTGACATTAACACCATAGTTAACTCCAATTTCCTTCGGAGTAACGTTCGTTTTCGTCGCATTAGCCGTCTTAAATACGCCTGTGAATTCTCCCGGAGTCGCCGTTTCCATCAATGTCAAATAAAAACCACCTGGACTTTGCGGCGAGTTGACAAGCACCTGTGTGCTATCGCTACCAGAAGTTGTATCTAAATCCGTATCATAAAGAACAACTTCAATTTCTTCCCCTGTTGCCTTTGACGTTCGGTTCAACGTCAATGTTCCCGTCATCCGGTCCTTACGATCCGTTGTTGCCGTTACAGCTACGTTCGTCGCGTTATTAGCTTGCGTAGCATCTGTATAAGTGATCGTGATCGGCTCAAGATTCGTATTAACGCCAATCGTCTTTGGCGTCGTTGCTGTGTCAGAAGCCACCCCTATTTTGAACGTCCCTGTAAATACCCCTGTATCTCCAGTTTCCGTTAATGCAACTGAAAATCCCGTTGTATCCGTAATGCCTGACTTTAACTTAACCGTTGGTACGTCCGTCGTGCTGTTATTGGCAAACTCCAAATCGGTCACGGTGATCGTAGCAGTTTCACCCAAAACCAAATGTGATTTATCAACATTTACCGTTGCAGTCGTATGATCTTTGCGGGTTACAAGCTGTGTAAGTGAGCTTATCCCCCCAGAACTATTCCGAAGATCTGTATATGCAACCGTTACCGTACTGCCGTTTGATACGCCGATTTCGTTTGCTGAGGCATTAGTCGATGCTTGCATGGTATAGGTCCCTGTAAAAGTCCCTGGAGTACCGATACTTTCTGTTAAATCCAGATCAAACCCATTCGAATCGTCAGAAGAAGTAATATGGACAGTTGCATGCTCCTGACCGCCAGTTAAATCCAGATCATTGTCCACTAATGTAACCGTAATAGCTTCATCAAAAGCTGCTTTTGCTGGTAAAGCCGCAAGCGTTGCTGTGGAGTAATCCTTACGGATCAACGTGCTAGTGATTGTGGCCGAAGAATTGTCGCTTTTCTTAGCATCCGCATACTCTATGAGAAAGCTGCTGTTATTAGCAGGGGAAATACCGCCAGCCCCTACTGTAAACGTTCCGGCAAACACCCCAGTGTTTACGCCCGTTTCTGTTAAATTGAGAGAAACACCAGCAACAGTTACAGCTTGTGTCTGAGCGGTAGTCGCATTAGTGTTCAAATCAAGATCGGACAACTCCACTCGAATGACCTGACCATTGCGTACGAGACCGTTTAAACCCGAAATAGAAGCGTTAGTGCCGTTAGTGCCGTCAGTACCTTTGTCATAAAAACTCAAAATACCAGTCGCATGATCTCTTCTGGTAATAGTTGCAGCAATCGGATTAAGCGTAGGAGAACCGGTATTCGGATCTACGATAGTTACCTKATTATTGTTCTGCACCTTTATTTCATTGGCGTTAGCAGTATCTGCTTCTACCAGTTTCAAGGAACCTGTAAAAATACCAGAGTTGACATCTGTTTCTGTAAGCGTCAAGCTAAAAGATCCTCGAGTATCATCAGGAGAAGAAACTTTGACTGTGGTCGTTTCCGCAACGCCAATATTGGCGTTCAAGGAACCGTCACCATCATTCGTATTGACAGTAACCGTTACACTCTCTTCCGCAGCCGCATACGATGAACTGATCGACAGCGAAGCTGCAGTAGCAGCATAAGCCGTTTGAACAGGTAAAAGCGGCAAAAGAGACCCCACCGCCATAATTCCTCCAGTGATGACAGCCGTCTTGTTTTTAGATGAAGTGCCCTTACTTCTTCGCTTAAACTTGGCGCTTAGCTGATTGACTTCTTTTTCATCTTGGTTGTGATTGTTGTTATCCGACATGTTAGCCTCCTATAAATGCAATCAAATTTTACTTAATCTATGATAAATTGAAAGAATAACCAGTCTGTATCAACAAGCTACGTTTGGCCTAATGCGTTGCAGCTGAAGCCAAACGTTACGCAAGCTGTCCTGACGGATGGCATGCATCATCTCTTCAAACATTGTTGAAATTTCTTTTTCAAACTGTATGTAGGGATCCATGTTGCCATAGGCCTGTAAGCCGACACCCTTTTTAACATCTTCCACAGCTTCTATGAAATTCATCCAGTGAAGATCCAAGGCTGAAATCATCGCCTGCCTTCCCACCTGATGAACGCTCTCACCGCAAAGCTCCGTTATTTCCTCGAAAATCAAGGAAATCTGAGAGGCAAGACTCACTGTTATGGTATCTGCCGTCACCTCATCTTGGCATTCCAGCTTGAGGGGCCTCCGATCGGGAAAAACACTTCGAACAGCTGCCATAATCCCCGCAAAATTCAACGGCTCCGCTGAGTTCGAGAAGAAGCCCTGAACAATGTTCAAAATCACATCTGGTATAGAGTCTGTTAACTTGGCATGTACCTCTTCTGCTTCCAGAAGCGCGTCCCTCATCGAATACATCGCCAATCTTTGAAGATTAAGCACATAATCGAAGGCAAGGAGTTGTTTTCTCATGAAAAAATGTTGCGATTCCACTTGTTTTTGAGCGTCACTGATTCCTTTGAAATAATGTTTTCGAGGGATAGGCTCTAACAAATCGAAATTAGCGTTTTCCAATTCATCCAACAGTCGTTCCGGATAATACTGCCATAACATTTCGTCTTCCAACGAAGCATAAAACCTTGAATAGCCCGGGTCTCCTTGACGCCCACTGCGTCCACGAAGTTGGTTGTCGATTCGAGAAGATTCATGGTGGGAAGTACCTAAAACATATAGCCCGCCAAGCTCTTTTACCCCAGGCTCAAGTTTGATGTCAACCCCTCTTCCAGCCATGTTCGTAGCAATCGTGACTGCGCCATACGCCCCTGCCTGTTCAATGATTTTCGCTTCCTCGTCAATATGCTTTGCATTTAATAATCGATGTGGAATTCCTGCTGCGGTAAGCATAGAGCTTACATATTCGGACCTTTTGATATCTGCTGTTCCAACAAGCACAGGCTGTCCTGTTTCATGGATACGTCTTATATCTTTTATGACTCTATTAAATTTCGCTTCTTCCGTGAAAAATAATAGATCTCGCAAATCTTTGCGAATGACAGGTCTATGGGTAGGAATTCTCACAACATCTATACCGTAAATATCACGAAGCTCGTCCTTAGATTCCATCGCAGTACCCGTCATGCCGCATATTTGGGCGTACATAGCGAAAAAGCTTTGCAAAGTTATCGTTGCAAGGGTCTTTGGCTGCCCTTGAACCAGAATTCCCTCTTTGGCTTCTATGGCTTGATGTAGTCCTTCCATAAACCTTCTTCCTAACATAGGGCGTCCTGTGCTCGGATCGATAATAACGGCTTCCTCGGATCCGTCATCATGGCGGATAATGACATAATCAACATCTCGTTTGAAGACATAGTTTGCTCGCAATGCCTGAACAATATAATGATAGAGTTCCGAATGCTCCTGCTTTGTCAAATTATCAACAGAAAAAAGATTTTCACAATAATCCATTCCTTCTTCCGTTAACACGACATGTTTATGAGACTCCACGATCTGAATATGGCTTTCGCTAAGTTTTTTTACTTTTTCGTCAATAAAAAATAAATACTGTTGCCCGCTACCTGGAGGCGCCGAAATAATCAACGGAGTGCGCGCTTCATCTATTAGGATACTGTCCACTTCATCTATAATGATATCGTATAAACCACGCTGAACCTTTTCTCCTGCGCTCAGCACCAAATGATCCCTTAAATAATCAAACCCAAGCTCCACATGTGTGGAATAAATAACATCTTGTAGGTACTGTGCCTTCCTTACAGCAGGAGACATTCCAGCGATGATGCAACCTACGGTAAGTCCMAGCATGCGAAAAATGTCTCCCATTTTGCGACTATCCCGCTCAGCCAAATATTCATTTACTGTTGCAATATGTACGCCGTGCCCTTCCAAAGCTTGCAAAAATGCAGGGAACACAGCGGTTACTGTCTTGCCTTCCCCCGTTTTCATTTCAGCAATATGCCCTCTGTAAAGCATAATTGCCCCGTAAAGCTGGACATCGTGCACAACAATTCCTAAGACTCTACGGCATGCCAGCTTGACTAGAGCATATGCCTCAGGTAGCAGAAATTCTCCGGGTGTTCCACTTCGGATTTGTTCGGATAGTTCTTTTGACCGATGCTGCAATTCTTCATTTGCCAAACGTTCTTCCATCGCTATATACAGATTATTGATTTCATTAATGATAGGGACAATATCTGCCGGCAATTCCACATGATTTCTAGTTATATTTTTGAATAATCGGGCAAACATCTACCTGTCACTCCTTTCTAGTAAAGATGCCTTCTATATTTCGACATTACCGTCATAATATTACAAATTAATACGAATATTACAAAAATATAGATCATTATACCTAATTATAACCAACAACGGTTAATATAGCTATCAATATACCAAATAAACTAATCCAAAAGACCTGAATTTTGTATTTAGCATACAAATCAAACATGGGTCACACTTACTATTGCTTTAAATTAAATTAATATTTTGACAAAATATCTTTTATTCGACACATTTCTTCCCGCTATTCAATAAAAAAGAAACCTCATTGGCATATTTTTGCACAAGAGGTATTCATAGAATTAGATGCTATCCTAGTTTTTCTTGTTATTTCTAAATCCCATCAAATCGCACAGCCCTACGAAGAAAACAACAATGGTTGTGAGTACGATTAGTCTGAAATCCCAAGCATTCGGAAACTCATTCAATTGGGTATATGAGAGATTAATAGATTTCGTGTTAGGCAACAATCAGCATCCTCTTCACAGGGAAAAAGACCTAAGGGGTCGTCACCCACTCAGGTCTTTGGCTTCAAGCGTATTCGCCTATCTGTTCAATAAGCTTCCTACATACCGCAGTAATTCATTGGCACAAACTGGGCAGTATCCATGCTCGTCGATGAGCTGCTTCGTCACATCATTAATTTTCTTCAGCTGCTTCTCATCCGGTGTTTTCGTTGAGGTCGTAATCTTCACGATGTCCTTCAGATCAGCGAATAGCTTCTTCTCAATCGCCTCACGCAGCCGCTCGTGACTGCTATAGTCGAACCTTCTGCCTTTGCGTGAGTAAGAGGAAATGCGGATTAAGATTTCTTCGCGGAATGCTTTTTTCGCATTTTCCGAAATACCAATCTGCTCTTCAATGGAACGCATGAGGCGCTCATCTGGATCCATCTCCTCGCCGGTCAACGGATCCTTAATTTTACCCCAGTTGCAGTAGGCCTCAATATTATCTAAGTAGTTGTCGAAAATGGTTCTAGCCGACTCCTCGAAGGAGTAGACGAACGCTTTCTGCACTTCTTTCTTGGCAATATCGTCGTATTCCTTACGAGCAACAGAGATGAAATTCAGGAAGCGCTCCCGCTCATCCTTGGTAATCGATGGATGCTGATCCAGACCGTCTTTCAGAGCTCGCAGCACATCTAGGGCGTTAATACATTGAAGATCCTGACGGATCAAGGCACTTGAAATTCGATTAATAACATACCGTGGATCAATTCCGCTCATGCCTTCTTCTTGATATTCATTTTGCATTTCCTTCAGATCAGCCTCTTTGTAACCCTCGACAACTTCACCGTCGTACATACGCATTTTCTTGATCAAATCCATCCCTTGCTTCTTCGTTTCCTTCAAACGCGTGAGAATCGAGAAGATCGCGGCCACACGAAGCGCGTGCGGGGCAATATGGATGTGCGACATATCACTCTGTCCGATAAGCTTATAGTAAATTTTTTCTTCATCGGATACACGCAAATTATAAGGGATCGGCATAACAATCATACGAGACTGCAAGGCCTCATTTTTCTTATTCGCGATAAAAGACTTATACTCCGTTTCATTGGTATGCGCAATGATCAACTCATCTGCACTGATCAGAGCGAAGCGACCGGCTTTGAAATTCCCCTCTTGCGTCAGTGAGAGTAGATTCCAGAGGAATTTCTCATCACATTTCAGCATTTCCTGGAACTCCATGATCCCCCTGTTCGCCTTATTCAGCTCGCCATCGAAACGATACGCCCGTGGATCCGACTCAGAACCAAACTCTGTAATCGTTGAAAAGTCAATGCTTCCCGTTAAGTCGGCGATATCCTGCGATTTGGGATCTGATGGACTGAAAGTACCAATCCCTACCCGGCCTTCTTCGGAGACAAAAACGCGCTCCACATGCACATCTTCAATACAACCGTTATACTCCGTTTTCAACCGCATTTGGCACGATGGGCATAAGCTGCCTTCGATTTTCACATTCAACTCGCGCTCAATCTCTGGTCGCAGCTCCATCGGAATCAAATGAAGCGGCTCTTCGTGCATCGGACACCCTTTGATCGCATAAACTGCCCCTAAATCCGTTTTGGCAAACTGCTCTAATCCGCGTTTCAGCATGGTCACAATTGTGGATTTCCCACCGCTTACAGGACCCATTAGCAACAAAATACGTTTGCGAACATCTAATCGACGGGCAGCGGAGTGGAAATATTCTTCCACTAGCTTCTCAACGGCACGATCCAGACCGAAAATCTCTTGATTGAAAAATTTGTAGGATTTGTGGCCAACTTGATCGTTGATACCTTGCGAAGCAATCATGTCATAGACCCTAGAATGCGCAGTTCTCGCGAGTCCAGGATTACTGCGAAGCAATTCTATGTACTCCGCGAACGTACCGGTCCAGCTCAATGAATCCTTCTCCGTACGATGCTCTGAAATTCTTTTGAATATGTCCATGGGTACCTCCTTTCACTGCTGCCTTTAATGGCAATAGGTCAGCTCGTGATGGTGAATTGTGTACTACAATCCTATGCACCCAAGAAGGATAACTTGCCCGAAATTTTAAAATGTAACGGATTTCTCGCTTACCGATTTTTGAAAATGGAAATGACTAGGATTCCAAGACGATCTTCCCTATTTTCTGAAAATCTCATACTTGCAACCCGCTTCGACTTGAAATTGGATAACCGCATGATCCCTGTTCACTAGGATATCTTCTCCTCCACAACGCACCAGAACGGCTTCGCGCGTACGGATTCTGCATGTGCCAGAGCTAGATGCATTGATCATCGCCTCCGATAATTGGCCATCGGACCACTTCAGATCAATCGTATATCCATTGCGTCCTCGCAAGCCGCTCACAGCCCCCTGCGGCCATGCAGACGGCAGGGCAGGGAGCAAGCTCAATTCACCCGCATGTGACTGCAACAGCATCTCCACGATACCAGCTGTGGCTCCGAAATTGCCGTCAATTTGAAAAGGCGGATGCGCATCAAAGAGGTTGGGATACGTTGATTTGCGCAGCATATGGTTCAAGTGCGTATGCGATTGTTCGCCATCCTCAAGTCTCGCAAACATATTAACGATCCATGCGCTGCTCCAGCCTGTATGCCCCCCTCCGTTTGCCAATCTGCGCTGAAGGGTTGCTGCTGCTGCCTCGGCTAATTCTGGCGTTCGATGCGGGCTTATTTGCGTGCCAGGATGCAAGGCAAACAATTGTGAAATATGACGGTGACCAGGATCCTCCTCCGCATAGTCCTCCAACCATTCCATGATTTGACCGTGTCTGCCAATCTGAGGCTTAGGCAGCCGCGCTAGCAGCGCCGTGAGCTGTTCCCGCAGTTCTCCATCCACTTGCAGCTGATCGCTGCTCTGGATACATGCAGTGAACAACTCATGGATGATCTGCGAATCCATAGCGGGCCCCATGGTCAATGCCCCTCTAGTTCCATCTTCCAATACGTACACGTTTTCKGGTGAGACAGAGGGGCCTGTCACAAGCTGTCCATTCGGCGCTTCCACCAAATAATCAACGAAGAAGGCCGCGGCTTCTTTCAAGATTGGATAAGCTCTCTGCTGCAAAAATTGTTTATCTTGGGTATATAGAAATTGCTCCCACAGATGTAAGCTCAGCCATGCCGCTCCCATTGGCCAAACGACACATGTCGGAAATAAGCCCTCAGGCCGTGTTTCTCCCCAAAGGTTTGTGTTGTGATGAGCGACAAAGCCGGAGCATCCATACAAATCTCTTGCGGTTTGCCGACCGCTCACCTGCATGCGTTCAATATGATCAAACAATGGCTCATGACATTCGGATAGTCCGCATACCTCTGCTGGCCAATAGTTCATTTGCGTATTGATATTAATCGTATATTTGGACTCCCAAGGCGGTGTAAAGCTGTCATTCCATATGCCCTGAAGATTGGCTGGCAAGCATCCTGGGCGGGAACTGGCGATAAGCAAATACCGTCCATAGTGAAAGTAAAGCTCCATCAATCCAGTATCCATATGCGAATGCGACTCTTGCATCAGCTTCAATCGCTCATCGGTTGCTAAGTCATCTAACGGATCCTGCTCCGTTAGTTGCAGACTCACCCGATTGAACAACGTCTGATAATCCTGAATATGGCGGCGCTCTAGTTCTTCCGTATTAAACTGCTCGGCAGCCGCGATATGCAGCTGACAGGCAGCTAATGGATCCGACTCTCGGAAGGTACTCGCTGCAGCAAGCAGCAATGTCACGGAACTAGCCCCTTCCACAGACAAGAAATCGCCAATGACAGAGACAGTGCCGCCCTCCGTTTTTGCCTTCAGTACACAGGCATATTCGACACCGTGCTTTCCGCATTCGCCGCTCATCCAAATGCTGTCAGCCGATAGTCTGCCTGTTTCACCCTCGTACGGTCTGCGATTCAGATTCGCTGAGAAGTTCAGTTGACCAGGTTGATCACATGTCAGTTGGATGACAATCACTTGATCAGGGTAGCTCGCATACATCGTACGACGATAGGTGACTCCATCTACCTTATAGCTCGTCCGAGCTATGGCATTCTTGATATCCAACTCTCGCCGATACGCTTCAACTTCACCCTTTTGACCATGGAAATAAAGCCTCAGGTCTCCCAAAGGCTGATACGGATTATAATATTTGGGCGTGGAGAAAAGAGCCATTCGCGTTAATCGTGTGGCCTCCTCCACCTTTCCTTCAAAAAGCATCTCCCGAATTCCCTCCAAATGACGGGAACCATCGGGGTTAATCCCATCCTTAGGACCTCCGTACCAGATGGAATCTTCATTTAACTGAATTCGTTCCTCCTGTACGTGACCGAAGATCATCCCGCCTAACCGACCGTTCCCAATCGGAAGGGCCTCCACCCACAACTTAGCAGGCTGCAGATACCACAGTTTCTCTCGATTGTTCAAGAATACGCCCCCTATCCACCATTTGGCTTATCACTTTGTTTAGGCGATGCAGGCATCACCATGATCATTTTGGTCCCTTGCTCAGCCACGCTTTCAATCCTGAGTCCATAGCTCTCCCCATAGACCATTTGAATACGGCGATGGACGTTCAGCACACCAATGCCACCCTTTATGCCTGCTTCATCTGTTTCCGTATCCGCCAACCGATTGGCATTCAATTTCGCTTGAAGCTGCGTTAATTTGGCCTCTGTCATCCCTGAACCATTATCCTCAACACTGATCCAGAAAATCCCGTCAACAACGCCTCCGTCAATCCGAACGAAGTGATAATCTTCCAACCCGTCAGGAAAGGCATGCTGAAACACATTTTCGACTAAAGGCTGAAGGGTCAAACGAACCATGACATGAAGCAGATACTCCGGTTTTATGGCAACATCAATCTCGAAATCACGGCCGATTCTGTGCTTCAGAACAACAATATAATACAAAACATGCTTCAATTCGTTAGCAACGGTAATCTCCTCGAGATTCGTTTGAACCGAGTAACGCAGCATGTACGCCAATGCCTTCACGATTTCAGATATTTCTTCCGATTCTTGAATCGTGGCATAGCAAACAATGGTCTCAAGTGTGTTGTACATAAAATGAGGATTGATCTGCAGCTGCAGAGATTGATACTCCGCTTTCTGGCGTTCCATCCGAATCTCAGAGTTGCTGATTTCAACCTGAACCACACGGTCAACGGCTTCGGATAGCCGCTTAACCATCAAATTGTAGCGCACCATCAGCTCAACAATCTCATCCTTGTGAGGGGGGAGTGGAATCGTAGCCCAGTTCCCTTTCTCCGTCTCTCTCATCCCGCTTTTCAATACTTGAATCGGCTTCGTAATCGATCTACCGAATCGGTATGCAAGTAAAATCGCCAACATCAATGTAAATAAACCGACAATCAACGTTGTCGAACGAATGTTCATCAAAGGCTTACGCAGTTCACGCAACGGCATAGAAACGACTAGCTGCCAATCCGAATAATCAGACTTCCGACTCACATACATGCGTTCATCCCCTTCACTGCTGTCGATGAAGGAAGAAGTGCCAGCCTTTTCCATCTTTTCTACAAACGCTTTTGGGACATCGGACCCGACTTTCTCCCCATCTGGATGATAGATATATCGGCCTTTATTATCAATGATAAATAAGTATCCATACTTACCTAGATCAATCCCTTTCCATAGGGCAGACAGATCCGCCGATCGCATCTCAATAGCGAGTATGCCGCTCAGTTCAGGCGAGGTGAACCCTCGAAATCGACGAACTAACGTAAGCATTTGATTCTCTTGACCTTCAATGATGGTATGGTTCAAAATACTTAATTTACCGTCAGCCGCTGTATTGGCGAGAAAATATTCGCGCTGCTTCCGCTTATCCTCGGCATTGAAGGATTGTTCACCTACACCGTTATAGTAATAGATGGCATTCAGTTTATCGCTAAGTACATACACGGATGACAACTTTGGATTACGGATAAATAACGGATCGACACTCAGTTCACGAATCGTTTTCCGAGCAATATAATAGTCATATTCCTCTCGGTCTGCCTTCAAATCTACAAACTCCATAACCTGTCTGTTTGTCAAAAGAGAGACAATCGACCGCTCATAATCCTTCAAATACAAATCCGTATGATGAACCGCATTTCCGACGATTTGGTTCATTTGATTCTCAACCATCTCAGCTAACTCTCCGGAAGAAGTCATGTAGGAGAAGATGCCAACACTGCTAAGCGAAAGAATGATAACAATCAAGAAATAAACGAATATTTTCTTCGTTAACCCTCTAATTTTCATTTGATACCCAATCCTGCACGATATTCAGAAGGGGATACGCCAACAATTTTTTTGAAGGTTTTTGTAAAATGTGGGTAATCGTCGTACCCCACATCTGTGGCTACATCCACGATTCGGACATAGGGAATGGCTAACATTTCCTTCGCTTTCATCATTCTTTTATTAATCCGATACTGAACAAAGGTCTCTTGGGTTACTTTTTTAAAAAGCGAGCTGAAATAGGTCGGTGTCAATCCGACCATGGCTGCAACTTGATCCAACGTGATATCCTCAGATAACCTGCTGTCAATATAGCTTTTGGCCTCTTCCATCGGATCTTTAAAGCTTCCACTTCGAACGGCTTGCAAGCCCTTGGCCATTTGAATTAACCCTTTATTAAATGTGTCTACAGCTTCCTTCACACTATCTGCCTGCAAATAGGCCTGCGTGATTGAAGGTGAGTAGTTACGGGCTTGGAAGCGCTTGACTAACAGGGCGTAACAATCATCCAATAGTTCTTTAAGTCCAGCCAACGATAGTTGCACAGAGAGACAATAGTCACGCCAACGATCGATTAAGCTGCCAAGCTCCTCCATTTGCAAAGCCCATATTTGCTGCTCCATCTGATCAATCCACTCAATATAACGGGAAGGCGGCATGTAGCCGCGTGAAGGCTCTTTGATTAACTGATTCAGCATGTCATGGACATCCGCTGTCGTAACAGGTTTTAACATATAATGACGTACACCATAATTCATACTTTTCTGCGCATATTCAAAATCACTGTATCCGGATATCACAACTGTTTTGATTTGCGGGAAATCCTCATGAATGATTCTGCAGAGCTCTAACCCGTCCATTTTCGGCATACGAACGTCTACTAGCACAAGATCAGGCTCGCAAGCTCGAATTCGCTCCAACGCTTCCACGCCATTCTCGGCTGTCTGAATGCGTGAGAAAGCAGGTTGGTACATTTCCGCCATCTTCACGATTCCTCTGCGTATGACAGGCTCATCATCTATGATCAATACATGCATGTCCAGACCCCCTACCCATGTTTCAGAATCAATATCCAATTATGATAACTCACCGTGATCAGTTCTTCAACGGAAGGTGCTACAAACGAATTTGTGCGAAGCGCCACGTGACAGTGCTGTAGGCTTGCGGCTTCTCAGTCGGTCCAGTAAGTTGTCCMTCGTAGGAACCATCTGAATGTTGGATGACAGTTGCTTTCCACAAGCCGCATACCCCGGCCTCATAGTCAAACGATTCCCCGTCATCGTCATATAAATTCCCTTCACCTACCGCATCACCGAAATGAATCAGCTCAAGTGGAACTTGCGTTCCTAGCGGTGGGACATGCGACAGCGCAGGCATCATAGGAATGATTGATCCATTTCTAACAAATACTGGAATTCGTTCCAGACCGCATTGAATCCGAATGATACAACCACCTTCGTATCGTTCCCCCGTCTCTAATCCATACCAGATTCCCGAAGGGAGCAGGACTTCTCGCTCAGTTTCTCCTTCGACAAGTGGAGCAACTAACAGGGCGTCGCCGACCATGTATTGGTCGTCCCATTCCCTCACTTTCTTTTTGCCATAAGCGCCATCTGTCGTGTTCAAAGTTTGCTCAGCTGCTTCAGCTTGGATTGCCTCAGCTTCTGCGATTTCTGCTGGGGACATGACGAATGGCATGGCACGGAAAGGTGGAATTCCCTTCTCCCGGTAAGCGGCGAATGCCGTATACAAGTAAGGCAGCAGTCTCATCCGCAGCTTGATATAGTGGCGAACCGTGTCCTCAACCTCTGGGAAAGACCACGGTTTCGTGCCGTCCCCCCAGGCATTGAGCATCGCAAGGGGCGAGAAGATGACCGTTTGCATCCGTCTGACCCAGTCTTCGGCATTCCTAGCTCTGCGCACTTCCGGCGTCCACAGCAACCCGCTGAAAGAGGCGTTGCATACACCACGAATGAATTGCTTGTGATCGTAAAGATCTGAATACAAGACATAAGGCATGGAGGAAGCCGCGGTATTCGAAGCCCTGACAAGCCCATACGTTCTCCGATTCTTACTGCGGAATAATTCCGTCGTCATCTTTTGAAACATTAACCCGTACATTTGTCTCATCTGCTCGCCATCAAGCCCCGATGGGAACTGAGCGTGCCCAGGAAACATCCATGAGTTGTTGGTCAGATCACTGCCGTCACATTCATCCAGCTTGTAACCCGCTACCCCGATATTGACATGCTCCTCTTCATGCTGCTTCTTATAAAGCGACACAGCTTCATGCAGCGAATAATCTGGCGCAAGCCCTCCCCATACCGAGTGACTCCCCGACAGCGGCTTCAATTCCACATACAACTCACTCTTTGGTGATACAAAGGGATGCTCCCACAGGTTCACACGAAAGCCTTTGCGATCCAGTTCCTTTACGAATTGTTCCGGTTCAGGGAATCGGCTCTTCTCCCATTCATAGCTGACCGGGTAACTGTGGCTGTGCCAACCAGGTTCGAGTCCAATGACATCACAGGGCATATCGTGCTGACGGAATTGCTCTGCTTCTTCGAGCACTTGTTCGTCCGTATACAGCGTCGGAACCCGATGCCAGAAGCCCAGTCCCCACTTCGGAGGCAGCGTGCCTCCACCGCAAAACAAATTATATCTAGCTACGACATCGGATAGGGTTGGTCCACCAAACAAATAAACGTGTGCACCTTCCCTGGGTAGTTTGATCTCCACCCGCGATGCCACGAGTGTCGCTTTCCATCCCTTATCGGTGTTGCGATCCCGTATATCCTCACTTCGTGTTTCCTCTTGTCTCATCGTTGAGCCGCAATACATGGTCACGATGCGCGAAGTATCCACCAACACGCCATACCCGAGATCGCTTATATAGAAGGGTACTGGCGCATGCGTCTCGCCTGTATCTTGCTTAGGATCGCTGTTTACACGCAAATAACGGTTTCTTCCACGTTGATTCATTCTTAATAATTGTAAGCCTGTCCCATATAGCTTTTCTGTGCGATTAAGCGGTATGGATAGTAAAAGATAATCACCAAGATCCTCGATTTCGATGCTTTCTCTTGTAAAAGGAGGATTCACTTGCGGAAGCTGCTGCAGCGCCTCATCTTTCGGTAACACCCTCATCAAAGAGAGCGGTGTTATGCCCTGCGGATTTCCAATCGTAAGGCGCCATACGCCAGGTGCTGTTTGTTGCCAATTCGATGTTTGCACACTCATTTCCCCAATCCTTTATATTGTTGGAACCTCAATGGACATCGTTCTACCGGACTCATTAGCCAGCTTCGTGTAATGAACAAGTGCTTGGGTTTTCAAATAATCCCTGCCACTCGTTTCCGCTTCGCGTCCTTCACGGAGTGATGTCAGAAATTCGGCCAGTGTATCTGTTTCATCAACACCACTTATGTCATCTATAACTTCAACTTTGCCGTCCCGAATAAGGCGAATTTCTTTATCGACGACTTCCATAGCGCCCTCCGTTCCTTCGATTCGCCAATTGCCGCTCCATGGCGTCTCCGTCCCTCTGGCTGAGATCGATGCGTTGTAGCTCACTGTGATACCACCCTCCAATTCAAAGAAAGCATACGCATTAATAAGCGCTCCTTCTTCTTGCCAAGCGCCAATTGGATTGTACAGCTTCGATTGCACCGACTTCCCTTCACAACCCGTGAAATAGCGTATCATATCTAAGTGGTGCACTCCGATATCATCCAGAATACTAACGGTATATCTCCGCTGAACATGGTGGTATCTGTAGAACTGTATGTCCATAGACGAAATACGGCCGATGACACCTTCGTCCAAAAGCTGTTTCATTTTACGAATATAAGGCATCCTGCGGTAATTCTCTGCAATCATAAACGGGAGCTTATCCCTGGCAGCTCGAGCTACGATCTCGATGGATTCCTCATAATCAAAGGAAATCGGTTTCTCGCACAATACAGCCAACTTATGATCAAATGCCGCATGGTTCACTGCTGTGTGCCGCATAGGTGAAGTTACATTGACTAGAAAATCAGCCTTTTCGTTCTGCAAAGCCTCCTCTAATGACGTGTAAAAAGGGAACGGATCATCCAGCATCTTCTCTCTCATTGCTAGATCAACCTCAACAACTGCTGCTAACAATCCTTGATCTCTTAGTCGTTTATACCAACTGAACCCGGCTGAACCTAAACCAACCAATATCGCTTTCATGTATAAAATACCCCCTTAAAGTTCCATAGATTTAGTTGCCTTCATTATAGGAGATTGACCGTCCAAGAAAAACGTATTAACTTACGGCAGTATGTGTTTTTTTACGATTCCTGTATGAGAAAAGACACCCCTCCGCGCATTACATTGCGAGAGGGATGCCTCATTAGACATGCATTTATTTCGTGTCAATCATAATCGCGCCTTGCTTCTTATTCCAACGCTCTGTCGCTTCTTTAATAATCTCAGTGCCGCCTTTGGATTTATACTCTTCGATGACTTTCGGCCAATCGGTGATTGGCTCTTTGCCATAAATCATTTTGATCATGTGATCCACGATGATTTTCGGACCTACGTCTGGTTGAGGCGCTGCAAGATCCGGGAATTTAGCGAAGCTGCTCAAATCCGGATAGAATCCAATACCAGGTAAACCTTCCTTCGAAAGAATCTCATCAAATGCTTTCAAGGTCGTTTTTCCATCATCGTTTAACTGCATTCTTGGTTTATTGTAGGTAGAGTCATGTACCGCCCAAAGTGTTCCGCTGCGGAACCCTTCTTCATCAATTTCTTCCTTCGTTACTGGGAATTTATAGTTGATCGCACCACTGCTGTCTTTGGTATAGGTATCGCCTTCAATCCCGAAGGTAAAGAATATTTCTGCATCCTTGGAAGTCATCATCCAATCGAACATTTTGATAATACCGGCAGCCGTATCTTGCTTCACATTTTTATTGATATAGAACGTACGAACAACAGGTGAATAGTAGAAGTAACCGCCTTTGCCTTCCGGACCCTTCGGAGAAGCAATGATATCCGCTTTAAAGTCTGGGTTGAGCGCTCTTAGCTTGGTTTTGGCCCCTGGTAAACCGGAAGCATTCTGTGACCAAATTCCCGCTTTCCCCGCATCTAGGCTTTTGTTGTAATCTGTTGCGGAAATGGTAGCGAATTCCTTCGGAATCAAACCTTCTTCGTACATTGTTTTATATGCGGTTAGTGCTTTCTGTACATTTTCCGAATCGAAAAATTTAGGAACCACTTGACCATCTACGAGTTCAAATTGATCTTTATACGGCAGTACGTCGTAAGCTCCTAGAAGAACGTCTGCATACTTGAAATTCTCCCTCATTTGATACGGACTCTCGACACCTAACTTCTTGAAAGCCCTTAGGACATTCAGAAACTCATCTACCGTTTTGGGAGCTTGAAGTCCTGTTTTAGCTAGCAAATCGGTACGAATGTAAGTGGCACGACGGGAAGGATTGCTCAAATATTCGGGAATGCCATAAATCTTTCCGTTATACGAAACACTCTCCCACGCTGCTTTGGGTACCATTTTCAACAAATTCGGTCCATACTGCTTCAACAGATCGTCCAGCGGCATGAACACACCATTCTCAACCGAACCTGACATCGACTTACTGCCTGGACCACCGATACTGCCAACAACATCGGGAATATCGTTACTTGCGAACATCACCCCGAACTTGGCATCTTCGACAACCCTAACATCCAAATCCGTATTCGTTAATTCTTCCAGCTTCAAGACCCACTTGTCCTTGTTTAAATCGGGAATTCGAGTGTGGTAACCTGTGCTGACTGTCGTCGGAAAAAGTAACGAGAACTTGACTGGTGCTGCCTTTACATTGCCTGATGGTTGTGGTGAAGCTGTGCCTGCCACTTTTCCATCTGAGGAACWCGCGGTTAGTGCGGTAGCTGCCATCATGACAGCAGCTAAACCTAGACTCATTGTTTTTTTCATTGAAAACCCCTTCTTTCTTCATGTACTGTAAGCGATTCCATCGATCTGTGATTATCATAACGATTAGGATCCGATTTCTGAATGTATAAATTTAAGACGCTATGTGATTTTATACGATTGAGAAAAGAGGCGGCTTGCGCCGCCGTGCAATGGCCGACGGGACGACTTCCTTGCGCACAATATTTATGCGCTAGCGTGCGATGGCCGACGGGACGACTTCCTTGCGCACAATATTTGTGCGCTAACGAGCGATGGCCCGACGGGACGACTCCCTTGCGCACAATATTTGTGCGCTAGGGAGCGATGGCCGACCGGGATTCTTCCCTTGCGCACAATATTTGTGCGCTAGCGAGCGATCGCCGATCGGGTTACTTCCCTTGCGCACAATATTTGTGCGCTAGCGTGCGATGGCCGACGGGACGACTTCCCTTGCGCACAATATTTGTGCGCTAGCGAGCGGTAGCCGACCGGACAGATTCCCTTGCGCACAATATTTGTGCGCTAAGCGTACGATGCCCGACGGGATTCTTCCCTTGCGCACAATATTTGTGCGCTAGCGTACGATGGCCGACCGGACGGATTCCCTTGCGCACAATATTTGTGCGCTAGCGTACGATGGCCGACGGGACGACTTCCTTGCGCACAATATTTGTGCGCTAGCGTACGATGGCCCGACGGGGACACTACAGCTTTGGCGGTCTGGGTGTGAATCAGTTAATAAATTGTAGCGATTGCAGCATGCGCTTCAGCATTGTGGCCGCTTGTGCGCGTGTGGCAGGCTCTGTCGGTGCGAAGCTATTGTCCGATAAGCCTTGAACAAGACCTGCTGTCAGCGCCTGTGCGACGGCTGCCTTCGACCATTCGCCGATCGTCGAACGATCGGCGAAGCGATCAATCACTGTGCTACTGGCTTGGATTTCCTTACCTCCAACTTTCATCGCGCGCATCATCATCGCCACCATCTGTTCGCGAGTAATGTTGGCATTCGGCCTAAAGGTACCATCCTCATAACCGTTAATCAACCCGGCTTGATGCGCCGTGCTAACGGCTCCAGCGAACCAGTCGATCGACTTTACATCACGGAATGCATCTGCTTTCTTCTCTACGAGTCCAAGGGATCGAACTAGCATAGCCGCAAACTCAGCGCGCGTAACTTGCGCCTCTGGTGCAAACTGCTTATCCGTGATTCCGTTAACGATCCATTTATTGGCCAGCAGCTCAACATCCGCCTTGGCCCAATGCCCTGCTAAATCTGCAAATGATTGATTGGATTGGATGACCGTGTACGTACTGTTGTGCGGCGAGCGAATCGTAGCTTCAGATGATCCATTCTTCGTCGTAAGTATGGCTGGTACGAAATGGATCCCATTATTCGCATCGATCCAGAGCGCAGTTACCTTGCCAGGGTCACCTGTCCATGTCCCCAAGCTAAGTGTGCGGTTCACGTAAACGCCACCAAAATCATTCATTTCTTTCCCGTTGACCGTGAGCGTAAATTCGATCGGGTTTGCAACGAGTTGCTTCGCGTTCAACTTGTTCACTGCGGCAGTGACATCGTCTCCGGTTTTACCCGAAACTTTTGAAATTACAACGCTTATGGTTGAATCCTTAGCTATATCTTTAAACAATTGAACTGGCAGCTCATATATGGCACCATTCGCTTTAATCTGAATTACTGTGTTGTTATGCTTACTGATTGCGTTCAGGATCGCTTGGCCTGGCAGTTCCACATTTACGATGGAAGCACCGTCCTTCACTTCAATCACGACGACTGGAATCGCTGATGCTTTCTCCAGTTTATCCCGATCTAAGGTGACTTTCGTAACCGTCTTCCCATCTGCCGTTGTTTCTTTGGTCACTTTGGCATCTTTATCAAGATCGATGATCCCCGTAGTTCCTGAACTTGAACTTGAACTAGTGCCAGTGCCAGTTCCACTACCTGTCCCTGTACTAGGTCCTGGATCCGTCGTACGTTGTGTAACTGTGATTGTTGCTTCTGCCTTCAAGGAGGTGCCCCCAACTGTTCCCAGCACCTTAAAGGTACCTGCCGAGGCATATTGGGAAGCCTCTATATTGCTCCAGACGACGCCTAACTGCTTAGTTGTATTGTCGCTATAAACCGCTGTGACAACCGTTGGCAATACGGGTGCTGTACCCGCTGTTGTCGTTATGCTGATTGGCGAATAGCTGACAATAACAGGTAGTGGAATGTCTATGGCTGTAACTGTAATATTAGCCAAAGCCTTATACGTTACGCCGATGACGGTTCCTTGCACGCTAAAGCTCCCTGCTACAGCATATTGGGATGTATCAATAGCGTCCCAGATAACCCCTCTTTGTCCCGTCGTGTTGTCACTATAAACCGCTGTGACGACTGTTGGTAAAACAGGAGCTACGCCCACGCTTGTTGTGATGCTAATCGGTGCAATCCCTACGATGTCCGTTGACATGTTAAGTAAGGTCGGTGCCGAAATCATAAACTTACGTGAATACAGGTCTGTTCCTTTGGACCTTACGGTCACTTTGGAGAAATCAGTCAGGTTACTCGGTAACAGATAAGTAGTTACGCCTGCTGGTAAATCAGCCAATACTGTTGTCTCATTGTACACCGTATATCCTTCGCTTAAAACATTAGCATCCCACTTCAGCATGTTACCTGAACCGCTAGCTTCCATCGTCAGATGCTGCGGAGGAAGTGGCGCATTGAACACTTGTACTTGTGTCAAGCGTGGAGGTCCCGTCAGATCTGTGCCTGTATTACCACCAGAAGCATTCTCCACCGTTACTTTGAGATATCTGGCATGATAGGTCTTGCCCAAGTTAATAGGGTGCGAACTATCTGCTGAATCGATACCACCATTACTAGTGCCTGTCTCATACGTATAACCTAGGGCTGTCTGCTTTTCCACTTGTTGAAAGGTCATATTGTTAAAATCAGCACTCGATGAATGATCTCCGATCTCATTGGATACAAACACGGTTGCACCCTTTAACCTCGTGGATTTCGCAAACAGTCTAATCTGGCTGAAATCCATCGCCTGCCCAAGGTCGATGACAAAGCTGCCTTTGCGCTCCCCGTCGGTACCCAGCCAAGAATAATTGCCGATTTGGTCCAAATTGGTAACGTTCGTTACCGTCCATTTGGTCGAGTCTTGTAATACACCATTGGTCAATTTGTTAGCATTTCCGTACATATTCGCCGTAGCTGATTGCATCTGAATCGGATTAGCACCACCTGTTGGCCCAACATTGTACGCCTTCTTATTAAGCGCCAAGTTAACAGATGACAACCCTGATGCAACTTTGCTTATGGTGATGTCCGATAGCCCGAGCTGAACGTCATACGCAGAGTTGGTACCGTTAGCAGAGCTGCGGTAGATCCCCCACTTTGGACGCAAATATTGATCAAACGCAGCCGGATACTCGGTCTCAAAGCCACCTGCTCGTTCGGGTCTTCGCCATAAGTCTTTGACACCGTCACCCGTACCTTGATTACCGAAGACTTGATAGACATCCGGACTGTCAAAGGTATATGCCTTGCCCGTCACTTGATCGGTAATCTTAATGGTCAGCCAGCCGCTGTCCGAAATGTGAGCTTTGAGCTCAACTTTAATCCAGTGCCCATCGATTTCTCGTAATGGAATTCGCATTAGCGTCTTATCGCCATCATAACGGTTATGATTGACAACTAGATCACGGTTCGTCGTTCCAGAAATGGACATCGCAAGAATATAGGCGCCGTTCTCCCCGCCATTATTGCCGCCTGGTAAAGTATCAGGAGCTTGTCGATTCGTAGCCTTCAACTGGAAGATATGCCTGAAGTTAGACTGGTTCCACTGGATGCCGTCCGGAATATTCCACATCCACTCATAGGAAACCAAATCGCCTTCGTATGCAACAAAATCGTTATTCGAATCTTCGCTTGGGCGAATCTCAACTCTTTGTCGATCGGTAGTAGCTGCGCCGTCAACGATATAGCCTACACTCGGGTCAAATACACCTTTGTGACCGTACTCGCCATCACGCGTTTTATCCAAGAACTCATTATTCAAACCTCTGCCGTATTCAAAAATCTTGAACACATTTTTTTGCAGTGTGCTATCCCACACACTCTGGATATGATCATCCGCGGCTGTCGCCCGAGGCTGATTACCATAGAAAGCGTGATAAGCGTCTCTAATTCTTTTCGTAACACCTTCTACAGGTTCGTCGGTACCCATGGCTCCGCCTAACACATTGTAAGGAGATACGCCTTCGATTGCGTTCATTTTGATCGTCTTATCATTTGCGCCATAACCACGGGCTATGACATCCAATGCAAATAGCGAAGGTGCGCCGCTGTTGAAGTTGAACGTAAATTCATTCGTGCCTAGTGGCAACTTGGCAAGGTAGGGAGGTGTGAAAGTAACCTTATTGCCAGCAACCGTGTAATCCGTATTTATTAGAAGCGTAGTGTCACCCTTCGTAATGCTCGTAAGCACTTTCCCACCCAGGTTAATCGTTGTCGATATAGGTGCAACCTGATCCCATGTGCTATAGGTGTCCTTAGCTGGCACTAGTGCGGTTGTGTTCGTATACGGATTTTTACCATAAATCGCTAAGGCGGATAGACCCATCATGGAATTGGTATCATTCGCACGCTTATCGCTAGGACCAACCAATACGGTGTTTATCATCACATAACGTGCTGTAAACGGATACAGAAAACGCTTCGTATCATAGCCCCATTGTTGACCATTATACGTCACATAGGACCACAAACCTTCAGTCTCTGTACCACCAGCTAGCGTCCAACCGTTAGCTTTCCAGTCATAGAGCTGTGCCCCAACTGAAGACGTAGGTGAACTTGACCATGCTGCAGGGTCATTGGTGTAATAGACCTCAAATCTTGTAGCATTACTTTGAATATTGGCGATAGTGTTAGGGATTTCAAGGTAAAGCTTATCAATCGTTTTAGGCGCGCCTAAGTCAAGACTTAATGAAAGTGAGGATGGTGAGTAGTCCCCTTTATAAACATCAGGGTTTGCATTCCGCCAATACCCGCTGCCGCCTGACCGCAAAGCATCTACACCCGGATGATCATTGGCTTCCGAGCTTACCTTGAGATTGACACCAGCCTGCGGTGTAAAACGAGATGGATCTAGCAGATTAACAGAGCCTGTCGGTATAACCGGAATAACCGTTACCGAAGGTTCACCGAAAACATTGAATACATTCGCTTTAATTCCGCCAGCACTATTATCGAGTGTGACATCGGATACAAGCAATATATATTGCGCTGCAATCGGTACAGCCAACGTATGATTGGCTTTTTCGTTATTTTCTAGTTGTGTCGTTTTTCCCACGCCTGCGATTGGTTGCCATAGGGCACCATTTGCCGTCTCAAGCGGTTTACGCGTTGCATCTGAAGTCGCTGATAGGGCATTTCCCTCTTTGAGTTCATTAAAAGCTGCAGCATCATTCGCGTAGTATACTTGATAATTTTTCAAAAACTTACTATTACTCGTCCATTCAATTTGAATGTTACTCACATCTATTTTCTTTTCCAGTTGTACGGCCGCCCAGTATTGATAACCATCTGTCTTAGTTAGAGAGCTGTTGGCCTGCCAAGCTGTCGTAGCATTATCATCAATAAAGTTGTTTTTACTATTGCTGCTGCTAGACACAACTTTAAGCGTAGCTCCGGGAGTTACCGCCCAGTTTTTATAACTAGAAAGATTAACTTCAATGAATGGTTTAATATTGGTTGAGTTCGTAATACCCGAGCCATTAAACTCACCATAAATCGTATGAATGCCCGTATGATCTGGATTATAGCCCGATGAGCTCCATGTTACATTCACCGGCTCTATTTTCCCCGTGCTCAGGGTGACATCTAACTTTGAAGGTAAAGCTAAATTGCCAAATGCCGTACCTTGGGAAGCTGAAATCGCAGCTGGCCTTGCCCATGCAACAATATCTTTCGCTTGTGTATTGGGGTTCCAACCGTCAGGGAAAATATAGCTGTCCTCATCCCGTTTGATTAAATGTACGTCAGACAGGTACATGGTTGCTGCTTGCCATTCATCCGCATAAGCTGCATCAGCCGGACTGTTATACAACCCCCGGTAAAGCCCCCATTTGGAACGATTTTGTTGACCCGCTTCAACGGGTAAATCCGTTCTTTCAAGTCTGCCTGTTGTCGGATTGCTCACTTCAGGGCGTCTAGAGGTTTCGGCCGTCATCCCGCCTTCGAACAGCACATCGCCCGACTCCAGATCGACAAGTTTACCGTATACATAACCTTTATCTGCCGTTAAGATCGTTACTTCGAAATCCAGCCAGCGATCTGCGACCTTTTCAAAAGGAATCGTGAATAATGGCTTAATGCGATCTGCATTGCTACCATCTGGATTGTTCCTGAATTCAAGCTGCCCTTTGCCTTCGCTGGAAACTAAGGTCAGTGTAGTCACTGGTTGGCCGGCTGCGTTGCCGGCGATTTCTTTCAATTGGAAGATGTGCCAAAACCGGTGCGGTTCAATGAATTCACCTGCTTTTTTCTCACCAACATCTTGTTGAAACCTTAACGTTTCCGATGGGAGCATAAGTCTCCAATGATGGGTCATAATATCGCCGCCTACGCTATTTGCATCGATGTTGGCTGCGCTGGTATTGCTCTTAATCTCCAATCTCTGCCGGTCACTGCCTACGGCTCCGCGATCACCGTCGTCCCGACCTACACCTCCTGGCGTCACAAAAGGTTTAAATTCGTGAAACCGCAAAATGTCCGAGTTGAGCTTAGACGTGCCTGGTACGCCTGCAATGCCATATTTCGTAAGCGCATTCAAATCATTTCGTCCAATCGTTTGCAAATACATATTGTCTCCCAACCATGATTCATTCACAGTCGAAGCCACAGGGTAGTCACCTGAACGGTCATATACAGATTCTGACCATGGTTTCCCACTGTAAGAAGAAGGGCTCGTTGGACCTTCGATTGAACCTGTACCGCTGCCATTGCCAATTTTGGATGCACCCATCACATCCCACGCGGACTCGCCTGCCTTAATATTCAGTGGCAAGTATTTATCATTTGGCCCCATTGGGCCACTTAAAGAGGGCACTGCCATATCTACCGTAACCGTTATCGTGTATTTTTTGCTATTACTGCTATTCTGGATATCCGTCACTACCAAGTAATATGTCGTGGTTCCGCTTGTTGAAAATTGGTCCATTTTCGCATCGCCTTTGTTAATGCCGCTGGCTGCAAAAGGGATCACCGTTGTTTCGTCTCTTCTGTATAGAACTGCGTTTGCACCATTTGTGGTTATATTCAGCATTTGATAGATGGTACCGTAGGGTAAGGATACGTCAATTGTCGCATCATCGAGATCGACAACTGCGCCCACTGGCTTGTTCACGTGTATGTCCAAAATGCCCAAGTTGTCCTCCGGCGCTGCGTAAACCGTTTCTACTGGATTCATGTTAATTAATGTAAGAACAAGTGCTAAGGAAAGCACTATGCTTACCGCCTTTTTAAGTACTTGTTGCTTCAACATCTTACTGAACATTCTAAAGCCTCCTTAGAGTCAGTTACACCTACTTGAAACAAGGGGTTATCATTCATATTGCAATCGCTTCCATTATAAATGTTAAGATCATCTCCTTCCTCCCCTGCTTGCCTAAGTGTAAATCACATTCTTATTTCCATAGATGGAAAAATTTACGATTGGGGTTGTTTTATTTACGATATGAGCAGCAATCCGTTAGGTCAAAAAAACCACCCCATATACGCTTACGGGGTGGCCGATTTCACGCTATTTGCATTAAGATTTCACCGAACCCACCATCATACCTTGGATAAAATGCTTTTGTAGGAACGGGTACACACACAGGATTGGAATCGTAGCGACGACAATGACCGCCATCTTAATTCCTTCTGGGGATAGGAGCTGCAGAAGTTCCGATGATACATCCGATTGCCCCATCTGATCGGTAAATACAATTTCCCTCAGCCGCACTTGCAGCGGTATCCATTGACGATGATCAATATAGAAGACGGCCTCCGCATAACGGTTCCAGTGACTGACTGCATACATAATGCCCATTGTAGCCATCGCAGGCTTAGATAGCGGCAAGACGATATTCCAGAGTATACGGAACTCTCCGCAACCGTCCATTCGTGCCGAATCCAGCAGTTCCGATGGTAGATTCAAGAAAAATGACCGCATCACGAATAAATTAAAAGCGCTAATCGCCATTGGCAGCATTAAGGCCCAGAGGGTATTCAACATTCCTAATTGCTTGATCAATAAATAGTTGGGAATTAACGGTGCGCTGAAAATTAAAGTAAACAATACCAAAAGTAGAATCGATTTACGAAACAAATATTCAGGTCTGGACAACGGATACGCAAGCGTTGTTGTCATAAATAAATTAATAAAAGTACCAAATACTGTAATAATGACACTATTCCTGAACCCGATCCAGATCGTCGGATCCTCCAAAATAAGTTTATAGCTGCCTAATGTGAAGCCCACAGGCCAAAATGATACATCTCCTGCATTAATGGCCGTGTTATTGCTTAAGGACTGCGCAATAATGTGAATAAGGGGCAGCACCATGCTCAAACCGAGAACACCTAACAATATAAGGTTGAAGATATTAAAAATTTTATGGCCTCTTGTCATAATCATAGCGATTCACCTCCGGTCTCCTTCCGTATCAGTACAAGCCTTCGCCCGTCATTTTTTTACTAAACATATTACTGATCATGATCAACAGTAGACCCACAACCGACTTGAACAACCCAATAGCCGTCGTGTAGCTGTATTGACGATCAACAAGCCCTGCTCGGTACACAAACGTATCAATAATCTCCCCATTCTCATTGTTAAGCGGGTTAAGAAATACGAAGACGCGTTCGAAACCGAAATCGAGGAAATTACCAATTTGAAGCAAAAATAAAATAACGATGGTTGGTAAAATACTAGGAATCGTGATGGAGAACACTTGACGAATCCGACTGGCTCCATCGATTTGTGATGCTTCGTACAGGTCAGGATTAATGCCTGCAATCGCTGCCAAATAGATGATCGTTCCCCAACCGCTATCCTTCCAAACGCCAGAACTAATGAGAATGGTTCGAATGTAGCTATTTTCCCCCAAGAAATAGATAGGCTCAACGCCGAACAAGGAGAGTAGATGATTGACAATTCCCGTGGAAGGGGATAACACCCCAACAACGATGCCTCCGACGATGACCCACGACAGGAAGTGCGGCATATACACCACCGTTTGTACAATCCGTTTATAAGCCATGATGCGTACTTCATTAATGAGAAGAGCCAAGACGATTGGAATCGGAAATGCGAAACACATATCATAAATACCGATTAATATCGTATTTTTTAAAATTTGCAGGAAATCGGTGTAAGCAAACATGCGTTGGAAATGCTCTAATCCTACCCAGTCGCTTCCTTTTATCCCTTTGAAAATGTTGTAGTTTTGAAACGCGATGACCGAACCGAATAATGGGATATATTTAAAAAGTAAGAAATAAATAATTCCCGGTAATGAGATCACATAAATCGGCCAATGTTTTCGCATAAAAGCCCATTTCTGACTCTGCGATGAGAAATTATACATTGATTGATCGGATGGCTGTACTTTGCTGGCCATGTTTTCCTCCCCTTCTTGCATGCTGCATCGATTTGACTTCTTCATCTTACTAGGGTTGTTCCAAGGCAGACATGGTGAAACTTATAGCGCGCTGTGTTTTTTTACGATTAGAACTATGGGAGCGGCGGGAACTATTACAATAGGATCAATGTGCAACCCCGTAGCGCTTCGCTGCACTGTGGTAGAGCCAATGCTCAGCCACATAGATTGCCGTGTCATAATCTATCCAGCCTGCCTCGATCTGACCCCATAGGAAATCGCTCACAATCCGTTTAACAAGCAGAATCTTGCCGTAGCTCCACTCCATGCACCTGGCATCGGATACAATGAGGGAACTTTTCATTGCCGGAAGCGCCTCTAACCGATACTGCATACTATCGCGATAGGTACTCGCACGGAAGTTAAACCACCAATGCCCACCTACATGAACATTCGGAAAATTCCATGCCGCTTGCACAATATCCAAATTGTTAAGCTCGGAGGCCACCACGAGTTCAAAGGTGCAGGCATACGATTCAAACAAGGCAGAGAGCTTCAGGATACGAGTGGGGTCATTGACTGGCGTCGCTGTTCCACACCAAGAACGTTCCACGCCGAGAAACAGCTGTATGAGAAGTCCCCGTTGCTCAGCAGCAGCCCCTAATTCGTGCAGAAGCATCATTAATATTTCATCCTTCGTATTGCCTTGCCCGACTATAACCTTGCGGTTTGCGCTGGCTTCATAGCTCGGCAACGTGGTCATAACACCTGCGTAACCGGCTTCCTTATAGGTATCTAATAACTGAGTTAGTTTCTCTCGCACTTGTGCGAATACCCCAGCTGGATTAGGCGATGACTCGATTTCCTTGACCCAGCCCCCTATTCTCCCATCAATTCGCGGGATTAGGATGGCGTTCTCACGCATGCCTTGAAAATCTGCGTGTTCGGGTATATTCACGACGAATCTGCTCACGTTCAATCGGTCTGCCACCTCTTGCGCCCACGTAACACGCCCAGCGCTCTGTTTCACGGCAGCGTCAGCTTCCTTTACCGAGGCCGCGTCGCGGATGACAATGCCGTATAAATCTCTGAAAATGTGCGTCATCGCCACATTCATCATCGTATTTCGCGATCCATGGTAAGCTTCCAAGAAAGCAGCGATCMGTTCGTCTTCAGGCAGCTCCATGGCATTCGCTGGGTAACCAGCAGCCTGTAGTTCACGAAACAACCAGAAATAGTGGGCAATCTCCCAGAAGTCGCAAGCACAGAGTCGATCCCCCACGAGGTGGGTGTGCGTATCTACAACGGGCAGCTGCATAATCTGTGCCTCAAAATCTTCCTTTCCCTGCTTCATCTGACTATTCATTCTTCTTCCTCCTTCTACACGTCGTATGTCCTGATGGTACATGGATTGTCTGATCTGTTACATGGGATAACTTCCACAGGGTTGTGATTTTTTATGATCGTTGAAAAGGAAGATAAACCGCCGCTGTCCTTGTAGTACTCTGCTCCCATTGCCTCCCCTGCTCGCGAGTTAGTCGATTTTATCGACTAACTTACCTCGCATTACCCCTCAGGCGCACCAGTTAGTCGATTTTATCGACTAACTTCACATTCAAACTTCGTAATACCCGATTTTTAGCTTTAAATTTATACTTTCATTTATGCTGAAAATAAAAAGCACCGAGTAGACTTCAATGTCCACGCGATGCTCTTAAATTATTTACTTAAAATGCTATCGATCAGATCCAATTCTTCTTGTGTGAAATTAGGCTGCTTCAAGGCGGCCACATTATCATCTAGCTGACTCACTTTGCTTGCGCCAATTAATGCAGAAGTCACATGTCCCTTGCGAAGAACCCAAGCTAAAGCCATCTGGGCAAGACTTTGCCCTCGCTCCTGAGCTAATACATGCAATAGACGTGACTTAGCAATCTTTTCTTCCGTAATATCCTCAGGTCTTAGGAACACACTGCCCCCCGCAGCACGGGAATCGGCCGGAATGTTCTCCAAATAACGATCCGTCAGAAGCCCCCTGGCGAGCGGACTGTAGGCGATAGACCCTACGCCTTCTTTTGCCAAAATATCCTGCAGCCCMTGCTCCAGCCGCCTTTCGAACATCGAGTAGTGTACTTGATGAATGATGAACGGCGTGCCAAGACCTTTCAATATTGCTGCGGCTTGCTCCGTTTGCTCCGCATTATAGTTGGACACACCGACATACAGCGCTTTGCCCTGACGTACAGCCTGATCCAAAGCGCTCATCGTTTCTTCCAGAGGCGTCTCTGCATCGAAACGGTGCGAATAATAAATATCTACATAATCCATGCCTAATCGCTTCAAGCTTTGATCAAGGCTGGCGAGCATGCTTTTGCGGGAGCCACGCTCCCCATAGGGACCATCCCACATGCGGTAGCCAGCTTTCGTAGCGATAATCAGCTCGTCACGATACGGTAGCAAATCCTTTTTCAAAATTTGCCCGAACACTTCTTCTGCTGAGCCAGTCGGTGGGCCATAATTATTCGCAAGATCGAAATGCGTAATCCCTAGATCAAAGGCATGGCGCGCTAGCGCTCTGCTGTTCTCGAATAGATCGACGCCACCAAAATTGTGCCACAATCCAAACGAAATCGGCGGCAGCTTTAGACCGCTCTTTCCGCTTCGATTGTACGGCATGTCTAAATATCTTCCTTCATTTGCTGCATAGTTCATCGTATCGTTGACCCCCTAAATTAAAACTACTGTGAATCTAATCTTTATCTAATGGAGATGGTTGCAAGCCCTGACGCCGGAATCGCAAGCTTATGAATACCTGATCTCCAATCGACAGACTGCTCCTCCGTGATTTCACCACAGCAATTGCGAATGGTCACATTCGCTTTCCCCATTTCACTTGTAACCTCTACATAGAGTCCGTCCTGTCTTCTGCCATTCACTACGATCCATTGAGACACTGGCACGGCTGCATCGATAGGCACAATTTGCTCATGATAAGCGACAACAATCTCTCGATCCTCACGAATCGCACGGACTAGCGGATATAACATTTCCGGATTCATTGGCGCAATAGTACCGTCCAGTAGTAGCGTTCGATTTTCTTTCCAGAAAGCAAGCCAGTAGGTTAGCATCTTCAAATGATCGGAAGGCAGCTTATCCAAGAGGACGGATACCTGCGGAACTGAGAATAAACAGTTAATCAACTGCAAGGCAGCACTTTCAACAGGCTCCTCAGGATGCCACATGATCATATCGGCATGAGCCGCTGTATTTCCACAAATCAGCCTAAGATCCAGTGTTCGTACGCGATTCTGGATGCTGTCGTTCGGACAATCGGAAGCGCGGAACATATTGCCGTATTTGCGCATCGCAGGACCAATGTACATTTGACGGAACTCGATCATGATACTAGGGTTCAATTCTCTCAATCTACCGATAGAATCCGTCAATAGACGATCAACAGCAGCAGGTATAGACTCATAATCCTTACCTTCCACTGTGGAAGGCAGCTGCAACTCAGGCGAATAGAACGTATCAATGAAATCAAGCTTAAAGCCGTCCAAGCCCCATTCCTTGACCGCTTTCTCATAGGTATTGATGATATATTCCCGGACATCCGGATATCTCGGATCAAGCACAGCGGCTCCGTGGCCTTCATTAAATCGAAGGATTTTATCCTTGAATCGATTCCATGCCTGACTGTATTTACCGATAAAAGGTACCGAGTACCACAGGATAAACTTCATACCTAAAGCATGAACTGCATCCACATGCCGCTTCATGTCGGGGAATTTTCCCTCATAAGTCTCCCAATCTCCGCAATAGGCATACCCTCTGCGGTTATCTGCAGTCTGCCAGCCATCATCCACGATGACGGCTTCCATCCCTAGCTTTTTGGCAATACGACACTGTTCTTCGATTTGGACGTCTGTGACATTCTGGTGCATACTATACCAAGTCGAATACATCGGTTCCTTGGCAGCCTCTGGAACGAACGCCGGACGATACTCCGGCATCTCGCTCCACCACGCTTGAACGCCATCAAGGCTTTCATAGTAAGGCACATMTCTCGTATCTACGAGGAGCTTCGCTTCATACGATCGGAAAGGGGCTGTAGTCTCTGTAAACAATTGAACGCAGCAATGGAAATCGGCGGTTTCCTCACTGATGCCTCCCGAGTAGTGTACCGTGTTCAGGGCATCTGAATAGGCAAATGTTAGCCTATTACGACCCACACTATTAAATAACGCATAAACAGGTGCAGACGCAGCAGCATTGGAACGCAAAGTACGCATCCAATCGGCCTTAAAGCTCTTATTCCGGTCCTGGGCCGGATGCCAGCTGCCTTGAATATCACAGGCCGGATGTGACCAACGAAGTGTGAGTACGGGAGGCGTTACCGCCTCCTCTGCTTCCAGTCGCAACGTGATGACATCAATACCCTCCTGCAGGTTCTCCGTAAACAGCGTGACGGTGAATCCATGGTCCTCACTCGATAAATGAAAGGAATGGATATCCGTGTTTATGATTTTGTTCACACTGCATCCTCCTGTTGTTGATTCTTATGCCGATTCGGGCCTGCATGGCACCAGACAGTGACAATCGGGTCGTCCTCACTGGAATTGAGATGGTGATCCTCGCCTGGTTCAATAATCACGATGTCTCCCGTCATAACCGGGATATGCTCCCCGTTCATCTCCATCGTTCCCGTTCCCTGCAAAATAAGAAACGCTTCACAATCTCCGTGAACATGGTAGTCTCTTCCTTCAGGACCATCGTTCGTATGGCTGCGGTCGCCACGTTTCGCGAAAGACAGACCGCCTGACGATAAATAAGCCCCTGGTAATACATCCTGCAAAATATGACCGTTCTTCTTATCCTGCAAATCGCTGAAACGCAGCTTTTTCATCTTGTTATTCCTCCATTTGTATGCGGTAAAGGCGGCTTCGGAAATCGCCCTTCCAGATCGGTAAATTAAGTCCTACATGCATGAGTTCGTCTCCCCCAAATATTTCCACACGCGTATCCTGATCTCCCGCATCATAAAGTAAATAATTGCTCTCGGGTGCAAGGCCCTTCAATCGCAATTTCCTGAGAGGTGCGTTCGGCTCTGAGAGTACTTGAAAAAAAGCGACCAAAGCTTCCTTCTTATCCTCGGAAACAAACATCCAAGCCGCGCTAGCGTTTTCAAAAGGGTTTATCAAGCGGTAAAATTCGCCGAACTGGATCACCGGCCGCAATTGTTTATAGAGTGCGACTTGTTTCTTCACGTCTTCCTTGTCCGCTTCCGTGAATGTAGTCAAATCAAGTTCGTAACCGAAGTTACCCGACATCGCCACATGCCCACGCATATCAAGCGGCGGCGTCCGATGTACTTGATGATTAGGAACTGCGGAAACATGAGCGCCCATCGTGCTGATGGGATACACGATACTCGTGCCATATTGAATTTTCAGCCGTTCAACGGCGTCCGTGTTATCACTCGTCCATGTCTGCGGCATATAGTAGAGCATCCCTGGATCGAACCGCCCTCCACCGCCAGAACAGCTTTCGAACAAAACGTTCGGAAATGCCGAAGTTATCCGTTCCATTACTTCGTATAGCCCCAGCATATAACGATGTGCCGTTTCACGTTGCCGCTCTGGCGGGAGTTGGGCAGAACCGATTTCCGTCATATTTCGGTTCATATCCCATTTCACATACGTGATGGGACTGCTCGCAAGTATATCTGTGATGACCTTCACGATGTAATCTCTGACATCTTGACGCGAATAGTCCAGGATCAACTGCTGCCGTGCTTCTGTCCTTCGCCGGCCCGGCACATGCAGACACCAGTCGGGATGTGCCCGATACAGCTCACTGTCTGGGGATACCATCTCTGGCTCAAACCATAGACCGAACTCTAGTCCATGCTGTTTCACTCGGCTTACCAAATCAGGCATGCCTTGTGGGAGTTTGTTACGATCAACGAACCAATCGCCGAGTGAGCTTTTATCATTGTCACGCTTGCCGAACCAACCATCGTCCAGTACTAGAAGCTCTAAGCCGAGCTCCTTGCCCACTCGTGCAAGCTCTTCAATTTTATTCGCATTGAAATTGAAATAAGTGGCTTCCCAGTTGTTAATGAGAATTGGCCTGTGACGATCCCGGAATTGTCCACGGCATAACCGTGTGCGATACAGCCTATGATAGGTGCGCGACATCCCGCCGAGGCCTTCGGCAGAATAAACGAGAACCGCTTCGGGCGTTTGGAAGGCTTCCCCTGGCTCCAAGAGCCAAGAGAAATCAAAGGAATTGATGCCCATCACCACACGCGTCGTTCCGTAAGGGTCCACTTCCGCTTGAGCAACAAAGTTCCCGCTGTAAACGAGGCTGAATCCGTAAACTTCGCCGTGATCTTCATCCGCTTGCTTGGAAAGCAGCACCATGAAGGGGTTCAGAGAGTGACTGCTAGCCCCCCGACGGCTTTCAATCACAGACCCACCTGTGGCAAGGGGGCGTCTTTCGATATGTCGCTCGCGCGCCCATGTGCCTGATAAATGAAGCATATCGAAATCGCTGCGAGACATATCGAGACCGAAGCTCAATGCTCGCAACAGCTTGATGGACTGATTACTCTCATTTACGAATCGAACAGACCGGGTAATGGCATCTAAATCACGAAATACCGTGTACGTGAGAATAGCCTTTAATCCGATCAATTTATCACTCAATACGATATCGATGCTCTCTGCTTCGCTCTCATCCTCCGTGTAGGTCGATGGCAGCCCCTCCAACGGTTCTTTTCCTGCGTAAATCCGGTGGGACTCATAGACGAGTTCACTGACTGTCGTGCCATCTTCCATTTGAACCTGATAGGCAGGAACTCGATAATCACTCCCCCCATATCCCGGATATTCCTGCGGTAATGTGTCCAATGACAGTGTAAGATCATCCAGATCCGTGGATGGAGAGAAAGAGCATCGACGTCTCATTGCGAGCAACCCGCCGGGATTACTGCCTCGTACTTGGCGCCCCCAATGAACATGAGCTACATATTTGGAATTGATCAGTTGCATGATATAGCTCGATGACTTCCCTTGAAGATGGAAGGTTTGCGAATTCGAATTGTACACAATCCCCATTTTGACGCGTCCCCTTTGTGCGTATTAAACCTTGAGATGCTTCCAAGCCCCGCGTTTAAACCTCAAATAAATCAGATTAGATCGGAGAAACTGATCACTTGCAACCGCACTCCATAAACCGATCATGCCCCAGTGGAAGATATAGACAAACAAGTAGCTCAGAACAACCCTGATTCCCCACACGCCAATGAATGTCGAATATAAAGGATAACGGGTATCGCCTGCTCCTCGTAGAGCGCCTCCAAGAACAAATTGCGATATTTGGGACACCTGAATGAATCCTACGATTCGAAGTGCCCAAGCCCCTTCACGAATTATCGTCTCGTCATTGGTATACAGCCTAAGGATATGCGGTGCTAACAAAATAAAAAGCGCCCCCATACAACCGGCCACGATCATGCCGTACTTGCGGACCTGCCACACATAGCGTTCAGCAAGATCGGGTTTGCTTACACCAAGGGTTTGCCCAACTAACGTTGAAGCTGCTATGGCAAAGGCAGCCCCCGGCATAAACGAGATGCCAATGACGCTCGTTACTATTTGTGTTGCCGCGACGGCAACGGTCCCCAATCCCGCACATATTTTCACAAACGTCATAATTCCTAATCGCATAATCAACTGCTCAAGACTGCTCGGAATGCCAATCCGCAGCATACGACTAATCATGGCTTTATCCAAACGACTGATCTCTGACCAGCCGATGCGGACTCTAAATCTTCCGCTGAACATGACAGCAATAAAGCAAATCATAGCTCCGGACTGAACAACCAACGTAGCTATCGCTGCGCCCGTAATCCCCATTTGCGGTAAATCGAGATGGCCGTAAATCAGCAAAAACCCGAGGGTCACATTCACGCAGCCAGCCAGCACATTGATTTTCATCGGTGTTCGGGTGTCTCCCGAGCCTCGCAGAATAGCGGATAAAGCCGACGAAATGGAGGAAAAACCGATCGAGAAAAACATGATCTTCGCATAGGGCAGTCCAACTTGAACGACCTCATCACTAGCGCCCATCAGTTGAAGCAGACTCTCCGCAAAGGTGACTCCAAGTGCCACAATAACGACAGACAGGGCTGTACCAAGCATAAGCGATTGCCCTGCCGCCAAATTCGCATCCCCCATCTTCCCCGCTCCCGTGGAGCGAGCAACGATAACGGTAGTACCCGAATTCAGCGCTGCAAACAGTACGCTCAATAATAAATACGGCTGGCTTGTTAAGCCAACAGCTGCCACGGCAACAGCCCCAAGGTGTCCGACTAGGATCATCATCACCATTTGAGTTGCGTTCATGAGCAGCATCTCCATCAAAGATGGCCCTGCCAATTTGAAAATCATCCGGCGAACAGCTTTATCATCCTGCGGATTTATGGAGGCGGATTCGCTGTATGTCGCTGCATCTGAACTCATGGCTGACCTGCCATCAGATGTTCCAACCAGGCAAATATGCTTTCGTATTGTGCAGCATCTGATCAAACAATACTTCCGCATCGTGGATATCCATATTCACTAACGGATCGTTGATAAACGCCTTGAAGGCTAAGGCTTTGTCCTTTTGAAGAGCAGCCTTCAGAATAAGCTCTTGATTCATCGTATGCTGCAGGACCAGATTATTAACTTCCATTGGAAGCTCACCCGCGTAGACCGGACGCAAGCTATTCGCAGAGAACACTGCATTCGTTTCAACAACTGCTCCCAGTGGAATACCTTTCATTTGGCCAACGTTAGGAACGTTAATATTGGTTACAAATTGCTCAAGTCCAATCAAACCTTTTAACTGCCTAACTTCTTCTTCACCTGATGTCTTAAGCGGTAGTTTCTCCTCGCCACTTAGCAGCTTCCCGTAAAAAAGCTCAGTTGCCGCATGCTTTTCAACACGACTCTGGACCGTCGTTAACCCAAACTTCCAGGATCGAACCGTCTCCGGATCTTTCAAATACCAAGGAGGCATGAACTCTGCCAAGTGGCGATCACCTGCCGCTGCAATAACCCCATAGCGCCGAAACAAATCAAACTTCACGCGGTTCGCCGCCGTATAGGTGTTCGTAACCCAGGCATCTTTGTTGTGTTCAAATCCTGAATCATAGTATTTATCTACAAACTTGCGATACATCGGAAGTAAATCCATATTGTGATACGTGGCTTGATCGATCCAAGTAAAATGGTTAATTCCCAGTACATTCACTTTCACTTGATCGCGATGAACACCTTCAATGMCTTCCATATCGCGAAGCATACGAATCAATAACCCTTGCACGCCGAAAATTTCATGACAACAGCCAATGGCTTTGATTTTGGGAAATACTTCATACAGCGTTCGCGTACAGAGCGTCATTGGGTTCGTGTAATTAAACACCCAAGCATCCGGAGAATATCGGTCGATCGCTTGAGCAATCTCCACATACATCGGGATGGTGCGAAGCGCTCTGAGCAGTCCCCCAGGTCCCGTTGTATCCCCAACGGCTTGGTAAATACCGTATTGTTCTGGCGCATGGACATCGGATTCCATTTCCTCGAAGGTGCCTGGAAGAATCGAGATAAACACAAAGTCGCATCCATTCAGCGCCTCTTGAAGCGTCGGATACGCCTTGTATGTCCACTTGGATTGCGTCTCAGGATAATCAGAAACTGAATTCCCCAGCTTTTCATTATTTTTGGCTTTCCCGTAGTCAAGATCATACAAGCGAATCGTTCCTGATAATTGACCATCCAGCGCCAAATCGGCAATCAAATTTTTAGCCCAATACATTGAGCCGCCGCCAATATAAGCGATTTGGATATCGCTGACTTTCTCATGAGCAAATTTCATGTTACGCCTCCTTCATGATGTAGAACCGCCTAGCATTAGCTACCAGTATAGAAAACAATTCCACATTAGGGGATGGCAAAAATTAAGTGGGGTTGTGATTTTTTACACTTTTGCATAAGAGAAACTAAAAAACGCCTGCCCTCTCAAGAGGACTGGCGTTACATGATGGATGCAATATCGGAACGTGAGAAGGGGAACGAGGATGCGCTATTGCGAACAATTACGTGAAATGTACATTGCAAGGGAACTACGGTACCTTATTTTGCCGAATAACACTAAAAATCACGAAAATCGAACAAATAGAGTACCTACGTTCCGCTTTGAGCCAATTTCGATCGATTTCGATTAAATAGCGCATCTAGGTTCCCTTTCACCTCGTGCTTACAGCAATCGCTGTAAGCGTAAGATCGTAAACCGGTTGCGCACGAACAGCGCATCCTGCAGCGACGCCTCCACCAGCGCAGGCTCCACGCCCAGCTGGTCCGGCGCTACAGGCCCCTGCACCGCCGCGAGCCACGCAGCAAGCTGCTCTGGCGGCGGAACCGCCCGGGCGATGCTGAGCACATCGCCCCAACAAGCCGCGATGCGCGCTTGCAGCGCACGCGCATCCCCACCCATCGCCGACGCATTCTCGGCGATGATGGCTTCGGCCATGGCCCCGTAGGCCGCCCGGATGCGTTCCGCATCCGTCTGCGCACTCGGGGCCTGCCCTGCCGCTAGGCGCGCAGCGGCCTCGTCGGCCGTGAGCTCCAGCAGCGCCTGATAGCGCTGCGCCATGAGCACGGTCGCGACGCCGACCTTCGCGCCGTGCAGCAGCGCCCGGCGGCGCTGCTGCAGAAGCACCATCTCCCAATAATGGGAGAGATGGTGCTCAGCCCCGGAGGCCGGCCGAGAGTGGCCGACCAGGAGCATGGAAAGGCCGGATAAGATCAGGCCTTCCATGAGACGGCGCATGCCCAGCTCGGTGCGCTGCGCAATCTCTTCTAGATGTGCGGTGCACAGCTCCACCGCCTCCAAGGTCAAGCGAGCACTCAGCTCGCAGTAGTGCTCATCCAGCAGCACGCGGCCGAGTGACCAGTCCGCGAGCGAGGTATGCTTGCCGAGCATGTCGCCGACGCCAGCCGCAATCATGGCTTGCGGCGCTGCAGCAAGCAGCCCCAAATCAGCGAAGATCGCCTCTGGCGCTGAGCAAGGTATCGTCATTTTGAAGCCGCGAACGATGAGTGGAGCGCCTACAGAGGCAAATCCGTCAACCGATGGTGCTGTCGGTACGGAAAGAAATGGCCGATTCGTACGATGACTAACGAAACGCACAATGTCATGGAGCGTGCCTGAACCCACGGCGATCAAAGCCTTCGATGTCAGTGACGTGTCTAACATCAACTGAACGATAGCTTCCTCGTCCGCTGMTACTTCCCCCATCTCATTCTCACGAATGACACAAGTACCAACCTTCACCTGGCCATCTTCCAATAGGGAGCGCAGCTTGTCACCAGCCACAGCGTATGTATTCGCATCCGCAACGAGCGTTATTTCTTCATAGCCCGCTTCTCTCACATAATCAACAACATTAGCTAAAGCATCTCGTTCTATAACAATACGGCGAATCGGAATCTCATGCTTTTGCCCGCAGGCGCACGCAAAGCTTTTACCCAACCACTCATTTAACAACTCACTCATATCTCTCATCTCCTAACCTGTACGTACAAGTTATTCTCTCACCTATTCTAGCGCAACCTATGCTATAATAAAAGCCATTCTATCAGACTTTTTGCACGAAAAGAGGAGAACGAGCCCCTCATGCCGATCCAGACCGAAACCGAGCTGTATGCACCGATTAAACACTTCTTCGAGCAGCGTGGCTATACCGTCCGTGGCGAAGTTAAGCACTGTGATTTAGTCGCAATTCGAGGCGATGAGCCCCCGGTTATTGTTGAATTAAAAAAAAGCTTTAATATCCCGCTCCTCGTCCAAGGAATTGAACGGCTGCGGCTAACGCAAGACGTCTATGTAGCCTTCGAGCTGCCGAACAAAGGAAAAGCCCCCCACCGCTTACAATGGGAGGATATTCGTCGACTTTGTCGCATGCTTGGGCTCGGCGTATTGACAGTCCAATTCTACAAACGCAAACAGCCCACAGTCGATCTCGTCTGTGAGCCTACTCCTTATACTTTACGCCCCAACAAGAGGGCTTCCGGCAAGTTAATGACGGAATTCAATGAGCGCAGCGGCGACTATAATGTTGGCGGTAGTTCTCAGCAGAAACTTATGACCGCATACCGAGAGAAATCGTTGCACTGCGCATATCTAATGCAGCAGCACGGTCCACTCAGTCCACGCAAGCTGCGCGAGATGACCAGCAATATGAACGTGAGCTCACTTCTGCAGCAAAACTACTATCGTTGGTTTGTCCGACAAAGCCGAGGCATCTATCATCTTACCCCCACTGGCGAGAAAGCCTTAGTAGAGTATGCACACGTAGTTACTGCTTTCCCAACGATAACCATCCCTTAGTCTTTACCTTAATTATCTATACAGATTAAACCAGAGTTTCTCCGTTATGAAAATAGAGTTGTGCCATCACCTTAATAGCCTTCAGAATCGGATTTAGAGAAAAATAAAGTTATCTCACAACGCTATTTACAATAATTAAGCGATTATCACCTTATTTTTCCCAATAGAGTTGTGGTATCAACTTATTTCTCGAAATGACCGGAAATAGTGACCCTAAGACCGAATCACAACCCGATGAACATTCGCCTCTTCATTCATTCTTAGCAACGCCTTGTTGATCCAAATGGCCGCCTGTGAGCCTTCCCCCATCGCGATCGTCACTTGCTCCGCATGGACGCCGACATCGCCAGCCGCCCAGACGAAAGGAACACTCGTCATTTTACTGCGAGGATCGGTCATCACATGCCGATTCTCCATGCGTTCTGCACCAAGCTGACGAGCCAAATCCGACTTCACTTCATTCCCACCGAAAGCGATAAAGCCTCGTTCTGCTTCCAGCCGTCTGCCATCTTTAAGCACAACTCCCTGGAATCGTCCGGGCGAATCCACCACAACCTCATCCAGATCTTCCGTCAAATAAGTAATGCCTTTGTTCTTCATTTCCATAAGAAGCTCACTTTTCACGGCCCGATTTTGGTGATTCACATACGTCATTTGCTCGGTTCGATGACGGAGTTTAATCGCCATAGCTGCCCCTGTATCACCTGAGCCCATCACTAGCGTATTGCGATCCTTGATCTCATATCCGTCGCAGTCGGGGCACACGTATACGGTTAACCCCAAGCATTCTTTCAGGTTCGGGAGTTCAGGCATCCGGTCCAATAAGCCAGTCGCCAGCAGAAGCGTCCTCGCTTCATAGCCTCGGCCACTTTTTCCCCATAGCTCGAAGCCGTCACCGATTCTTCCTTTGGCGACAGCCTGCACAATTTCATCTTGGACAAAAGCTACCCCTAATCGCTCAGCTTGCAGCCTGCCTAATTGGCGCAGTTCATCCCCCGATACTCCATCGGGCCAACCTAGAATATTATGATAGCTCCTGCACAGGGTCGAACGTCCGTAACCTGCATCAACCACAAGTACTTTGTGCTCATATCTGCCTAATTGAATCGCCGCTTGAAGCCCTGCAATGCCTCCTCCGACGATCAGAATATCTACTTTCTCCATCTGCACAATGCCCCTCTTCTCCAATTCACTACCATCTAGGATAACCGAATTGTAGGCCTCTAATCCTTACCAAGGTAGTCACTTTTGATCACGAAGCATTCCAAGAAGCGTATTCGACATCGAATATTGAATTCAGCCGGAAATTCCGGTGCTCACGTAGCTTCCACTACGCTCCGCTCCTCATTTCCTATCTTCTTTCAATCTTCTCGGTGCTGAAAACTGGACTTGTTGAACTTGCACTTATTTCCCTATCGATTCTTAATCGACCAGATCAAACCAAATTGCGTCAAAGCGGCCAGCAGCAGGATCCATGGAATAAGACCGCCATCCAAATCGCTCCCAAAGGTAATCAGAACGAGAATGGAAATAACCCGCCCCACATTTAAGAAAAATTCCCGCACGACCACGCTTTCTACCTTTAATTCCCCCTTAAGAGGAAGCCTCGCAATAAGGCTGTAATAGTACCCTGTCATAGTATTCCCTTGCAGCGGTGCAAAGATGGAGTACAGAATCATAAAGCCGACCACAGACCACACATTTAAACTTCCTATAATACAGGAGACCCCAACGAGATAACCCACAGTCGAAATGGTCAAATACATCCTTGCCCTGCCCGCATTCGCGTACTTCGAAATAAAGATCCCCATGACAATACTTAGACTCGAATAGAGGACACCTAGGTAACCAACCAAATCTTCCCGCGGCAGTACTTTGAATAAAAGGATGTTAGGTAGAAACAACATCGTGCCCTGTAGCAAGCCCATTCCGAAGAAGCCAAGCAGCGCATTCGACCACTCTTGCTTTTTCTTCATAATGAGCCCCGTATATTTCAAATAATACACACGGTGATGTCCGCTTGACGCCTTAATTTTCAAAGAGATTAACGCGGCCAATAGAAACATGAAGAAAGCAATGGAGAAGACGATGGTGTATCCGCTTAACCCTTCTTTCATTCGAATGATGAAACCAGCAAGTGCTGGCCCTGCAAGCGTAGCCGCTGTGAAAAACATCATATTGAAAGCGAGATAGCGAATACGGTTCTGCTCCGTCGACACATCATACATCAAAGTTAAATAACCGACCCAGTAGAAGCTGCTAGCCAGTCCATTAAATATGGCAAAAAGCACGTAATAATCAACAAGCCGTTCCCCAGCAATGCTCACACTTAAATAGAAGAGACCAACCAGTACAATACCCAGTCGGTACGCTACCATACGGTCCTTCTTCTTAATCATATAACCGCCAATGGCGAACCCAATCGGTGTTAAGATGTACACGATTATGTTGTAGGTTCCATTCACGACAACACTATGCGTTAACCGCCACAAATATAAATTGAGAAACACCCCTGACATGGAAGCACCAAATTGAAAAATGGAATGAATAACTAAAGAAATGACTGCTTCTCGTGATAGTCTTTTCTCAAGTGGCAGCGCATTCCCTCTGCCCTGCAGCCAAGCTCTGATATTAAGATTCATGGTAAACCTCCAGTCCTCTTCATTGTAACAGCCATTTCCACATCTGTTAAACAGCAAAAAGCCTCAGCATTGGCGCTGAGGCTTGACGTACGTCTAGATTCGGGTTACTTCTTAAGGCTATCCCATGTTTTCTGGAATTCTTCCAACATTTGATCCTTCGTATACTTCTTAGCAACATAACCTTGCATGATATCGCCGAATTTCTTACTGGAAGCTTCTCCACCTGGGAATTTGAACCAGTTCCAGCTCAATGTTTTGCCAGCTTTGCTGTAAGCGATAATGTCTGCTGCTAATGGTCCAAGTACTTTCTCGTCAGCAGGAATGGATTTGAAAGCAGGGATAAACTTGAATTCATCTGTGATATATTTCTTACCGATATCGGAGGTAACCATCCAGTTCAGGAATTTCTTAGCTTCGTCTTTAACTGCAGAGTTTTTGTTGACTACCCAGTTATTCGGTACACCTACGAACAATTTGTCGTTAGCTGTTGCATCATCGTTGATCGGCATTGGCAAGAAGCCAATTTTGATGTCAGGGTTTGTTTTGGTAATTTGAACTTGTGTCCAGTTACCTTGTTGCGTCATTGCCGCTTTCCCCGTAGCGAAATCCGTTACTTGTGTATTGTAGTCGGTTTGCAGCGGGTTTTTGTTGCCATATTGCAATTGCAAGTCGAACAATTTCACCCATTGGTTGAACACTTCGTTGCCTGGAATTTTCGCTGTACCTTTATTCAAGCCATCGATGAACGCATTCGGATCCTTTTGATAAGCAAATGGAAGGTTCACGAAATGGTTTCCAAGTACCCACCACTCGGCATAGCCTGTTTCAAAAGGAGTGATACCCGCATCTTTCAGCTTTTTAGCCGCTGCTTCTAATTGAGAGAACGTTTTTGGAAGCTCTGTGATGCCGGCTTTGGCAAACAAATCTTTATTGTATTGGAAGCCATATCCTTCAAGGTTAAGTGGTTGACCGTATAGCTTTCCACCCTTTGTCATTGGCTCTTTCGCAACGTCAACAAGATCTTTCACCCATGGTTGATCGGATAGATCTTCCAAGTTATCGATCCATTTATCTAGGTCTGTGAAACCACCGTTGTTGAAAATATCCGGTTTGTCACCTGCGTTAAACTTCGCAAGAAGCGCCGCGCCGTAGTCAGCTCCACCGCCGACAGTGTCGACTTGGATTTTGACATTCGGATTCAACTTCTGATATTCTTGCACCATTTTACCAAGCTGGTCTGCGATCTCAACTTTGAATTGGAAGATTTTAATGGTAACTGGCTTGCCGCTAGCAGCAGGCGTTGTTGTCGCTGTTGATGTACCCGTAGTTGGAGCAGGACTTGCTGTCTCGTCTTTTTTCCCGCAACCAGCTGCTAGTACGGATAAGGATAATACTGCTGCCACTGAAACCATTGTTAATTTTTTCATGTAGGTAATGCCTCCCTTTAACTTGTTTCTTCATTTAAACTCGCTTACTTATTCTTGCCTTGCTTCCTTACATGATTCATTGTAAACACTTACATCCTGGCTTAACACCGAGTATATTGAACATAAAGGTGGAATATCTTGAACATATTTGCAATTATGTCACCCTTTTACTGAACCCGCTGTAATCCCTTCTACGATGTGCTTCTGCAAGAACAAGAAGAAAATGACGATCGGCAATACGCTTAGTGTTAACCCAGCAAGCGCTAAATCCCATTGTTTCGTATATTGTCCAAAGAACGAGAAAGTAGCAAGCGGAATGGTCCGCAGCTCTGGATTACCAAGTACGAGAGATGGAAGTAGATAGTCATTCCAAATCCATAAGCTGTTCAAGATGATGATGGTAATCGACATTGGCTTGAGCAGTGGAAATACAATTTTCCAAAACACACCGTACGCTGAGCTGCCATCAACTTTGGCTGATTCCTCAATTTCGAGTGGAATGGATTTAATAAATCCATGGTACAAGAACACATTTAAGGAAACGCCGAATCCATAATAACATGCTACCAATCCCAGCTTACTATCCATAAAGCCAACTTGGCTCGCTACGCGAACTAGTGGAATCATGATCGACTGGAATGGAATAACCATGGCTGCAACGAAAGCTAAGAAAACAAGATTATTGAATTTACTTGCCCTTCTCACCATGCGATACGCCGCCATTGAGGAAATGACTACGAGTCCTACATTACTCAAAACAGTAATGAACAAAGAGTTGAAGAACGCCTTCGGGAACTTCATGATGCTCCATACTTTGGTGTAGTTATCTAGATATAGAGAGCTTGGCAGCTTCGCCGTATTCGCTGCTAATTCAGGGAACGTTTTTAAGGAATTCGCGATGACGAAGTAGAACGGAATCAAGAAGAGTAAGGCAACTAGAATGCCAAGAACTTCAAGAGCAAATAAGCGACCTGTATACTTTTTGACGGAAGCCATTAGACCTCAACCTCCTTGCGCTTGGTGTACATCACTTGGATGGTTGAAATGATGGCAACCACGATGAAGAATACGAGAGCTTTGGCCGTACCTAAACCATACCGATTGTTACGGAAAGCTTCTTGATAAATATTGATGGAAACCGACTCTGTGGAATTGAACGGTCCGCCTTTCGTCAAGGAGAAGTTCAAGTCAAAGATTTTGAATGACCACGAAATCGTCAAGAACAAGCACACGGTGACGGCTGGCATGATGAGCGGAACGATGATGCTTCGTAATACTTGCATGCGGGATGCGCCATCAATATACGCTGCCTCGAGCATATCCTTTGGCACATTCGACAAGGCCGCTATGTAAATAATCATGAGATATCCAGCGCCCTGCCACACACTAACGATTACGATCGCCCAGAAAGCGGTCGGTGAATCACCTAACCAAGGCAATTCGAAGAAACCGATATGCGTGAGACTGCCAAGGGTTGCAAACCCTTTTACAAAGATAAACTGCCAGATAAATCCAAGCAATAAACCACCGATTACATTCGGCATAAAAAAGATTGTACGTAATACATTCCTCGTTTTCAGCGATTGCGTGAGCAATAACGCCAATAAGAAGCCTACAAGATTCGTCAGAATCACGTTCGTCACGGTCAATCGAGAAGTAAAGTTAAAGGCATTGCGATAGTCCTTATCATGGAATAGAATTTGTTTGAAGTTCTCCAGTCCATTGAAGGTCACTTTCGTTGTTACGCCATTCCATTCGGTAAACGAATAATAAATGCTCATCAGAAATGGAATCAAGACCACGATGCCAAAAAAGACTAACGCAGGTCCGATAAATACCCATTGCTGAAGCCATCCGGAAAGCATTCTTTTTGTTTTCACTGGGAAGTCCCCCTTACCATTCTGCTACTATACCCCAAGTATAGAGTGCCGCAGTACCCCAAAACACAGACGATCGTGACCCATTAGGTGGAATTTGTTGACCTCTCCTGCTACAATGTAGGGGAAAATCCCATTATAGAAACCGAGCTGATGAAGTCTGATACGACACAGTATTCGTAATAAATTGATCTTATTTCTGCTAATTGCCACTCTTGTGCCTTTCCTTACCTCCCTTGGCGTCTCCTATTTCTTCACCAAACAGAAGGTGACAGAAGATACGCTGACTAACAATTCCGCCCTGCTCTCACAAGGTAAAACGAACCTCGTGAACTATCTGGATGGGGTGGTTCAAGCCTCCTCCACCATTTACACAGGTAGGAATATAGCTGAGCTTGGCCAATTTTATGAGATCATTCAAACGCAGTCGGAGATTAATTATCAGAGCGATAAAGTGATCAAAAGCGGTTTGCAGGTCATGTCACATTCGGTTAAAGAAATCAAACAAATTTACCTGTATGCCGCTGTTAGCAACAGTTCTTTTCTTACCCACAATGACATTCAAGTAAGCATGGCTGGTAAATATGAGGGACTGCAGCCGTTCCCTGCGGGCAAGCTTGTGTATTTCGAAATCAAACATCAGAACAATTTGTATGGCATGTCACTCTCTGCATATTCTAACCCAACACCCGTTATTTCTATGCACCGTAATATCATGTACTCACCTAGTAATCAATCCATTGGTGAGCTTATTATTGATTTGAATTTGGACCTCGTTTCTAATATTTCTCAAGGCTTATTCACCCATAATCAAGAGGAACTTTACATTTTAGATGAAACGGGACGTATCGTTTTCGGTCCTGATCCAAGCAAGTGGGGACTTCAATTAGATGATAATTGGGGGGATGAAGCTGTTCACAGTACCCTTGACAAGGGGAGCTATGAATGGTCGAAAGGTGCTTTTGCAGGGATTAATATGTATGAGAAAATGCGTACAGACTATTTGAACTGGACGATTGTAAAGCGTCTTCCGTATGAGCAGCTCACCAAGAACGCTCGCCAATTGACTTTCATTAACGCTCTCATTCTGTCATTTTCGATGCTCATTGTTATGGCTGGCACGGTCTATATTAGCATTCGTTTTACAGCTCCAATCAAACAACTGATTCGTTACATTACACGCATTCAAACGGGACAAGCTGGACTAGGTGATCATCAGAGCGACATTGAGTTGACCAGATCCGATGAGATGGGGATACTTGCGAACCGTTTCCATGGACTTATGCAGGATTTGAATCAAATGGTGATGCGCGAATATCGGTTAGAACTAGCGAATAAATCGAATCAGTTGATGGCGCTTCAGGCGCAAATTAATCCGCATTTTCTGAATAATGCCTTACAATCGATCGGAACATTGGCCCTGCAGCATGAAGCACCTAAGATCTACACCCTCATTAATTCGTTAGCTAAAATGATGCATTACAGCATGAACACGAACGAATCTGTCGTTCCTCTTCGCAAAGAAATTGATCATATTAAAGCGTATTTGGAGCTGCAGAAGCAGCGTTTTGAACACCAATTTGATATTGTCTATGCGATTGAAGAGGGGACTGGGACCATTTCTATTCCTAAAATGATTCTTCAACCGCTTGTCGAAAATTATTTCAAGCATGGTTTTAAACCTAGCCAGTCGCAAGACGTCGGTCTGTTGCACATCGAATCAGAGAAGCTGACTACCCCTGAAGGAGACTACTTGAAGCTTACCGTGGCGGACAATGGTATAGGGGTGACAGATCAACGGCTCCATGAGGTCCGAAGTCGACTGAAAGCATCATCCGTTGCTGATGATTCCTATATCGGTTTACGTAACGTCCTAACGCGTATCCAGCTCTATTTTAATGATGAGGCAACTTTGGAGATTGACCATGTTCATCCCCAAGGCGTGCGGATTGTCATCCATATTCCGATGAAAAAGGGGGTTACCTGATATGAAAGTACTACTCGTAGATGATGAGAAGCACGTGCGCGATGCCATCCGACTACTGGTGAATTGGAAGCAATACGGGATCGATACCATCCTAGAAGCGTCCGATGGAGAAGCTGCGACTGCCCTGGTAAACAGTGAACATCCGGAGATTATTATGACCGATATGATGATGCCCATTATGAACGGCGTCAAGCTTCTTGAATGGCTGCATCGCCATGCGCCTGACGCCAAGACCATTGTCATAAGCGGTCACGATGACTTCTCTTTACTGCGGCACACTGTGAAGTATGGTGGGACGGATTATATTTTGAAGCCGATAGATCCGGATCAATTGAACGAAGCTTTGGACAAAGCGATTCAAACTTGGCTCAAGGATGAGGAGCAGAGGCATGCCAATCGCGAGCTGAATATCGAGGTTAACCAATTCAAGCCTATTTACTGGGATAAGCTGCTTTCCGCGTTAATAGCCGAACCTGGCACCTACGAACCAGTGGCTGACCAGCTGGAGCGTGAGCTGCATTTATCCCGAAGTGTTGCAACCTGTCGTGTTGCGATTCTTTCCTTAGATACCATGGAAGCTAGTATTAAAAATAAATTCAGTCAAAATATCGATCTTCTCCTCTTCTCTCTAATTAATATTTGCAATGAATTTCTTGTCCCGCATAAGCGCGGCTATGCCTTCCGGCATTTGCACAATTCGAATGAAATTGTGCTGTTCATCTGGGCGGCGCCAGCCATGGCAGAAGAACTGTTGGCAACAATTAATGATGGTATTCGCACCGCCTTGCATGCCAGAGTAGATTTCGGGATTGGAAGTTGCCACAGCTTTCCTATTCAATTGAAGCTATCCTATCAGGAGGCGCGAGACGCCTTGCGGCAGCGTAACCTGACAACCAAAGAAACGTGGATTCATACCAACTGGCTCCCGAGCAAGGGAACTCAGCAAACGTTAACTTTCCACCAATTTGATGAGCAAATTCATCTTGCCCTGCGCAGTGGAAATGTCGAGCAGATCCAGGATATCGTTCAGCACTTGATGGATGCCATCAAAAGTTGTGATGTCATTACACCTGCGCAGCTTGAGCACTGGTGGGGGGAATATCGGGTGATGATGCGCCGTTGGATCCAGCAATTGATTCCGGATAGCCGTGAGGAAGACATACAGCCGTTACTTCTTGAAGATAACGCAGCCGCGATTATTACGCTTGACGAAAAAGGCTTATTGTCCCTAACCCTCTGGCAGCAAGAGCTGACCCGCAGCCTCATTCAAGTGTCCAAGCTCCATCTGGAGAGCCAGCATAAAGATAACAATGTCATTTTCGAAATCGCTAGCTTTCTCGAAAAGCATTATCACGAGGATATTTCGCTTGCGGATATTGCCAGTCGGTTTTATCTTAGCCGCGAGTACATCTCGCGCAAATTCAAACAGGAGTTTAGCGTCAATCTCTCTGATTACTTAGGACAAATTCGGATGAGCAAGGCCAAGGTGCTGCTCTGCAATCCGAATCTTCGCATTTCCCAGGTTGCTGAGATGGTTGGTTATCAGGATGAGAAGTATTTCAGCAAAGTTTTCAAAAAAATGTCGGGTATTACCCCAGGTGAGTATCGAAAAACGGCGAATTCTATCTAAAGTTCCGAGAAAATAATGGAATATGCTATACTAGTAGTCAGAGGTGATTTTCATGAGTATGCCCATAGAGAGCGCAACGGCGAATTCTTTTCCCCGCACGTCGAAAGCAACCCGGGTCAAGAAGAAAACGTATGTCTTCCTATTCGTGGGTTGGGTCATGCTGATCGCAGTCGGAGTAACAGCTACGATGATGTACACTGAACATCTGAGGCAACAAATATCGACCGATATYGCACAGCAAACCCAGCAGCAATTACAAGTTATTCAGCAAGATTATCAGAATCAAGTCTCTCAGTTGAAGGATAGTGTATCTACCGATATGAAGACTTTGCAAGCCAAGGTAGATTCATTGAATGAATTACTGGCATTCACCAAGGATAGCGCTAACAGCAAGACCGATAATAGTAATCAACTTTATACCCAGCTCGCAGACGTCAAGAAGAAGCTAGATGAGCTGACCAAAAATCTGGATGTGTTGAAATAATGACAGCGAATTCGATTCAGCAAATCAATCGTGTTATGTTGCTGGCCTGCGCACCTTTTCTAGGTATGCTGATTTGGCTGCTCTTCGTCTCCCTGGATATTTCCATCCCAGTGAAGTCTCCAGTTACTTCAACACCGATCAATCTAGCGCAAGAGACGACCACTCTTAACAGCCTGTTGACACAGGCGAATTCGGATGCGGTCCAAACGAAAACCGTTATTCAGCAGTATTTCCAGCTGTACGAGAAGAGCACGGCAGAAGTTACCGCTATGCTCCAAAGCGCAGCTTCCCAAATCGCCAAACCCGGACTTATCTATGATGCACGGATTACAGCTAAGCTTGGCAGTCCGATCCGTCAAGCCACCTCTGGCAATATCGACATTCAGCTATTCGCTTTGAATGAAAAACATTATTCAGGTTATGCTCTTAAAGTGAAGCTCAAAAGCGATAAAGCCATCAAGCTCGTATTGGGGAATGATAAGCTCGGCTCCAGTGAAACGACTTTGGCCGCAGCTTCGCGCTATGGCGCTGTTGTTGGCATTAATGCTGGCGGCTTCGCGGACGATAACCGCGGTAAACGCTATCCGCTCGACACAACCGTGATGAACGGGAAATATGTCAACGGCTTCTTCCCCACCAACAATGATACAGCCTTCATCGGCTTGAACAAAGATCGCAAGCTGATTGGCGGCAAATTCAGCTCACAATCGGAGCTCGATAAGCTGAATCCGCTGATGGGTTCGACCTTCGTTCCTGTGCTGATGAAAAACGGCAGCAAGACGTCCATCCCGTATCAATGGCAAAGCTCACCAGCAAGAGCAGCTCGAACCGTGATGGCCAACTATAAGCATGACCAGCTCTTATTCCTTGTCACGGATGGCTACGATGAGAGCGGCAACTCAGGCGCTACGCTTGCTGAACTGCAGGATAAAATGCAGCAACTAGGCGTGGTGGATGCTTATAACTTGGATGGCGGCGGCTCAACCACGCTGGTCTGGGGTGGCAGCGTGATCAATCGCCCTTCGGATGGTAGACTCCGTCCGCTTGCTACGAACTTCTTGTTTTTCAAATGACCCAAATTATTCACACAATATTCGTTTCTTTTTTGGAGATGGTTGGGTATAATAAGCGTTAACTATGCAAAATAAACGTTTAACCCTATAGGGGATGCTTACGAAGTCAGTTTTCTGCCGAAAACTTTAGGAGGTGCAGCAATGTTCGGTTTATCCACAACATTTTGGCTCGTTAATTCCGTTTTTCTATTATTCATCGTTGCTATGTTGRCGGCTTCCTATAACGAGGACAAAACAAAAGGCCTATGAGAAAACCTCTATCGAGGTCAATCAATGATGAGCGACCGCGTTTAGATGTAGGTTTTATCGCCAATAAGAAAGCTGTTTTCGTCTAACGAAAACTTATACTTTCTTATGTGGTAAGCCAAGAAAAAAAGCATCGCCTTCTCCACTTGGAGGAAGCGATGCTTTTTCTTTTTTTTAACTACTAGGCTCTCGCCTTAAGCAGGTTCATTTCAGTTACACAAACGCCGCAAATATAACGATCTTTGAATTCACTGACACTTTCCATGCTACCGCAGAACACACATTTCGGACGATATCTCTCGAGAATGATATGGTCACCCTGTACTAGAATTTCTACAGGATCTCCCTCGTTCATCTGGTACCGCTTTCTCAACGATTTAGGTAATACGATTCGTCCCAATTGATCGACTTTACGTACGACTCCAGCTGGCTTCATCATAGGACTTCACCTCTCTTTTCCCAGACGTTTTCTACACTTCCGGTAATTTCACATCGACCAACATTTCCATATCGAGCTTACCGATACTATTCGCCGTGAATCATGAAATTCCTTCTGCTAAAGCCCTAAAAACTTTCTTTTCTTGTCAAAAATGTCGGTCGAGCACCAATAAACATAGGATGTAAGTCCCCCTACTCAAGACCTACAAACCCTGTCTGGCGTAATCCCTCATATAAAATAATAGCTGCAGAGTTGGAAAGATTTAACGATCTTACCGCGTCGGACATTGGCAACCGGATTAAGGTATCCGGATGCTGACGCAGCAGCTCCTCTGGCAGCCCCTTGGTCTCTTTACCAAACACGAAGAAATCGCCATCTTGGAAAGCAAAATCAGAGTAACGTTTGCTTGCTTTTGTCGACGCAAAGAAGAATCTATGCCCCTCATACGCTGCCATAACCTCATCGAAAGAATCGTGGTAATGAATCTTCACCGAATGCCAGTAATCTAAGCCAGCTCGCTTCAGGGTCTTATCATCGGTGTCAAAGCCAAGTGGTCTCACCAAATGAAGATGAGCACCTGTTGCCGCACATGTGCGAGAAATATTGCCTGTGTTCGCAGGAATCTCAGGTTCTACTAATACAATATGAAAAGCCATCTCTATTCATTCACCTCATTCTCTATCCTATTATAACCTGTTCTGGAATGCAATTTAACACAGCGTTAACTTTATCTTAATATCGCGATGATAGAGGTACGTCATACTAGAGATATCCTTCATTAAAAGGAGCATACCTAAAATGAAAAAGAAAATTCTAATTGTTGATGACGAACCTTCCATCTCCATGCTGATTGAATTTAACTTGAAGCTTGCCGGATTCGAAGTACACTGCGTGTTCGACGGAGAAGCTGTCTTCGGTGCTATTCAATCTTTCCGCCCTGATCTCATTGTCCTTGATCTCATGCTGCCCAAAATGGACGGCTTACAAGTATGCCGCAAGCTGAGAAGCCAGAATAACCTTGTTCCGATTATTATGTTAACGGCTATGCAGGATCTTACCGATAAAATTGCAGGTTTGGACAACGGTGCAGATGATTACATGACGAAGCCCTTCTCACCGCTAGAGCTCGTTTCCCGCATTCAAGCGATTCATCGCCGTATCCAGACCCTGCCTTCTACGACGGAAGAAGCACCGATTGCCATCGGCCAAATCTCCGTCAAAGCCGAGCAACGCGAAGTGACGATGAATGGCGCTCCAATCGAGTTGACACCGAAAGAATTTGAATTGCTTCTATTCCTCTGCAAACATCGTGGGAAAGTGCTTAGTCGACAACAGCTGCTTCACGGCGTCTGGGACTATCACTTCCTCGGGGATACGCGCATCGTTGATGTCCATATCTCTCATCTCCGTGACAAGATAGAGCAAAATGCACGTCACCCCGAATATATCATGACCATCCGCAACGTCGGATATAAATTGACGGAGCCTGTTATTAAGGAGTCTTACGCTTAAGCTTAGTTTAGGACTCCATCACGCAGGTCATGAAAAAGCCTCATCCAGTAGAAATCCTACTTGGATGAGGCTTCTTTCTATTAACCTTTCAGTTCTGCTGCGGCTTGCTCAGCTTGCTTATGCTCCAATGATTCGGTTAAGCGCTCTTTACTCATGAGAACTGCTGCTATGACAGCCAAAGCTGTTGGAATCAGTGCCCACATGAATGTATATGAAATTGAGGAAGATAAGCCAGCTGTAATTTTATCAAGTACAGGTGTAGGGATTTGAGCGCGCATTTCAGGTGCCAGGAGCACCCTAGGATCACTAAACGCCGGATTGTCAGCCATGTTGCCTTGCCCGCTTCCAGCGAAAATTTCCTTGAGCTGCGCTGTGAAATCATTCCGTTGAATGATTCCGAATAGTGTAATCCCTAACGTCATACCTAGGGAACGAACGAAAGAGACTGTTGCATTCACAGAACCACGTTGCGACGGATCAAAGTGATGGATCGCTGCATTGGAAAGTACGGAGAAACTCGCACCGATACCCACACCAACGACAATCATGCACATTGTCACATACAAGCGGCTTGTATCCGGTTCAAGCTGTGTCAACATGAACATGCCTGCTGCTAGAATGACAACAAAGACCATCATAATGTTCCGGTATGGCATCTTATTCATTAAGAAACCGCCGCCTACCGCTGAGAATACAGAGCCTACCATCATAGGCAAGAGTACGAGCCCTGAATTGGTCGCTGTTCCGCCAAGTACACCCTGAATATAAATCGGAATATACACAGATGCCGTGATAAAGCCCATACCGCTCAATAATCCAAGCGCATTACTTGTCGTAAACAAACGGTTCTTAAACATCGGGAATGAAATTATTGGTTCGATTACTTTTCTTTCAATGAGGATAAAGCAAATCGTTAGCACAGTGAAAGCTGCAAACAGTCCGATAATTAAGCTGGAATCCCATGCGTATTTATTTCCACCAAGCTCAAGGGCAAACATCATGCTGACAACGGCACCAACAAGCGTAGCGGCACCCCACCAGTCGATTTTCTGCTTCGTATGAATCGGTGATTCTTTGTAGTAGATCGCAATAAAAATTAGTGCCAAAATACCAAGAGGAATATTGACATAGAAGACCCAATGCCAGTTAATATAGTCCGTAATATAGGCGCCAAGCAACGGTCCAAAAATACTGGACAAACCGAATACCGCACCGAACAAACCGCCTAACTTCCCGCGTTGCTCGACGGGTACCGTATCAAACATGATCGTGAACGCAATTGGAATCAGTGCTCCGCCACCGATCCCTTGCAGTGCTCGGTAGATACTAAGCTGTACAATGCTTTCTGCCGTACCACACAAGATGGAAGCGATCAAGAATACAATTAATCCAAAAATGAAAAAACGTTTACGCCCGAACATATCGGACAACTTCCCAAAAATTGGCATACCCGCCATTTCAGCGACCATATAAGCCGATGTTACCCATACAAACTTATCTAGTCCACCGAGATCTCCTACAATGGTTCCCATCGCTGTGGCAACAATTGTATTATCCATTGATGCCATTAACATGGCCAAGAGTAGACCTGCTAAGACGAAGCCTACTTTATTATTTGAACTCGTCATTCGTACACATTCCTTTACGATTTGTTTTCGCCTAACACCCTACACTTACAGGCTTATTACAACTTGCGTGATTCTTTCACAATGGCACCCTTCTTCTTCTCTAAGTGTACCTTGTATTCTACTAGATCGACTTCACAACCAGGACCGATGACAACTTGGTTGCCGCGAACAACTTTCGCTCTCGTGTGCTCCACGTAGATATCATCCCCTTCAATAACCGATACCGTTACCTTGGCATGCGGTGAGGGTCTGAAGAACAAGCTAAACGGATGAAGCAGACTCGCTTTGCGAATTCTGATTTTCTCGCCGCCAATCTCTTTCGCCGTTGAATCTTGGAAAAGCCTGATGTCGATCTCTCCTGCGTTCAGGAGTCCCCCAACATCAAACATTCCCTTTAGATTAAACACATCGACTTCGCAATCCCCTCCTGCAGCGATATGCCCTTTAAGTGCGATCTTGGTGCCTTGCATATGCCCTTTCACTTCAATCGTCCCTGAACCAGTAAATGACCCAATTTCTGCATCACCACCGATACTCACCGTCCCCGAATTTTTCATTCTATCGCTTCGAACATTTCCCCTCAATGCAAAGGTGCCCACAATGCCCGCTTCGCTTGCCTGCAAGTTACCTTCCATCTCTAATGTTCCGATACATTTCAGAAGCCGGCATTTCGTATCGCCTTCAATGATGCCTTCTCCAACAATTTTCATTCGATCATACAGSCCCCCTGCCGCGGTAGAGCTGCCTGTAATCTTCAAATTACTAATTAGCGAACGTTTGTTTGCATCTATTCCCATTGTACCTCAAAACCTCCTCTCTTGCTACACTTTTTCACTGCGTTTCACCTTAGATTGCTTATCTTGCTCGAGCTTTGCGGTATATTCGATGAGCCCGATCTCACAACCAGGTCCAATTGTAATATCCGCTCCTCTTACGACATCAGCCGTTGTATATTCCAAGTAAATATGGTCACCTTCGATGGTTTGAACCGTCAAATGATTACCAATTCCCAGAGGCAGAATCTTCAGCCAACTTGCCAAGCCAATACCCCGCTGCTTACGTATTTGGATCCGTTCTCCGCCGATCTCTGAGATTTTACTATGCCCATGCAAAGTAACAAGAATCGTATCTGCATTAAGCGTGCCAACCTGCAGCTTGCCGTTGGCATTAAACTTCTCCGCCTCACAGTTGCCTGTTATGATTGAAGCTCCATTAATTTCAAGGTTCTCGCCAACATAATTGCCCTCAATCTTGACTTTACCATGAATTCGGGTACGCTTGGCTTTCAGATTCCCCTGAATATTTAGCGTTCCATGCAATTCTGCCGTTTCAGATGTAATACTGCCATTCACTTCTGCGCGCCCATTTAGCGTAAAATCGGAACATATAACGTCCCCTTCCAGACGCCCCATTCCGTCTATTTTAACCGAACGAAAGCTACCACCATTAGAAGATCCTATTCCGGAAATCATCAATTTACGCTTCAATTCTGCTGTATGCATCGTGTCACCTCCTCACGTTGTTGTTATTTTCAGCTTCAGTTCTTCAATCTTCTTCGCAACCTGTACCCGGAGTACGACCTTTACGCCTTGCTCGAAGAACAACTCACTGCCTGTCGTAACGAGTAGAAATAAAGTTAAGCCCATCTTACGTATATAAATCAGATCACAAGGCTTGCCTTCGAACTTGGCAAATTGCTCTTGCATCGTCAGAAGCAAGTGTTTTCCTTCATCCAGGCTCATTTCACCGGATTGTAAGCAATCTTCTAATAGGAACAGAAACAACGTTTCTTCAAAGCTGAATACCGCGGTCCCTCCCAAAAATGGAGATGCATAGTCTATGGTTTGCAGAGAAACAATGTTTCGTTTAACTAGCTCTATTTTGTCTATTTTCATGTCATTTGGCACGATAGAGAACACATCCGCTAATTCATCCAGCGATAAATCATCCTTCATATTTATAATTTTATCGATTCGCGCCAGCATCTGCCCCTTCGGAAAGAACGTTTCCTGCCCCGTAAAAGCTGATTTTCGTATAAACCATTCCTCAGGAACTAAATTTTTGCGTTTCCAGCGATATAATTGACCATAAGATATCCCTGTTAGCTCGAGAAGCTCCTTTTTCGATATCAAATCATCATCCAACGTACATCCCTCCTTCGCCATTTCAGATTAACATAACATTGTTACGCAGTAAATCAGCCTTGAGACTGAATACCCAAAACTAGAATACCCAAACCTATCTCCACCGCCATATACAAATTAAATGGATTTGATGTAGTTATTTTTGCCAATTCTCGGCTCTCTGAAGCAATAGATGGATTTCCTACAGTTAATTTCCGCTATATTCCACCAAACGGCCGATCATCCTCCAATTAGCTGTACATTTTCCATCTATTCACTAAATCCAAGGAAAATCAGCAATATTAGCTGTATATTTTACATTTATTTGAAGATCTAGCTACTCAACTGACCACGCTACTTCTACTTCCTCTCTACCTCGCAATAACCAGTAAGGCACCATCACCACAACATATTAGGTAAGGGTAAGCTTCTCTTACCCTAGAACATCAAAAAAACCACCCAGCAACCGCTGAGTGGTTCATTATCCTCTATATGCTTACATCTTAAAATACAAAGTCATCGTCCGTCAAAGCCTCAACGTGAATCGTGCGCACGTAACCATTGCCCTTTTTGGAGAAAAAGTCATGCTGCTTCGTCTTCGTACTCAGTCCGTTCAATACAATCGGGTTGATCTCCTCTTCCGGGAACATCGGTTCAACGCCCAAGTTCATAAACGCTTTATTCGCGTTGTAGCGCAGGAATGCTTTCACTTCGTCTGCCAGACCCAATGGTCCGTACAGACTATCCGTGTAGCCTTCTTCATTCGCATGAAGCTCTTTCAACAGCGCACACAACGTCCCGTACGCCTCGTCTTGCTCGGCAGGGCTTAGCTCCGCGTAGACCTCTTGTGCCAGCACGCCTATGTACAACCCGTGGATGCTCTCATCGCGCAAGATCAAGTCAATGATCTCACCGCTGCTCGTCATTTTACCTTGGCCAGCTAAGTACAACGGATAATAGAAACCGCTATAGAACAAATAGCTTTCCAGTAGAACAGACGATGCCATCGCTAGATACAGCTCTTTGGTCGTATTAATATTCTCATAGTAATGTGAAATCTTATTCGCCTTAAATTGCAAGTGTGGATTCCGCTCCACCCATTGAAACAGCTCGTTGATCTCTTCTGTCGTAGACAGCGTTGTGAAAATCGAACTGTAAGACTTCGCATGGATCTGCTCCATCATCCCCATGAAGCTAAGCACAGCTTTGCGCTGCAACCCATCCACATGCTCAAGAATCTTCGGCATCCCGACGCCGCCCTGCATGGTATCCAGCAAAGTTAGACCGCCAAGCACCTTCATATAGAGCTCACGTTCAACGTTGCTGAGTGTAATCCAGGACATTTTATCATCAGACAATGGAATTTCTTCATCTGTCCAAAATTGCATAATATTTTGATTCCAAAACGTAATCGTGAAATCATCATCGGGCCGGTTCCAATTCACCGCTTTTTTGACGATTGGTTTATTGATCGTTGGTGCACTTGTCATAAGTGGTAGTCCCCTTCCTAATTATACTGAGCAGCTTACACATTCCTCAACAGATAGCTGATTGGTTCGTGTGTAGTAGAGCGATTTAAGTCCTTTGTGTGCCGCATACAGGTATAATCTAGCAAGTTGTCTTGTTGAAACATCACTGTTTACGTGTAAAATGGTCGAGATCCCTTGATCCACATGTGTTTGAATCTCCGAGATGAGGTCAAGAATCTTGAATTGATCCATTTGATAAGCGGATTTATAGTAGAAGAAATTGTCACGAGCCATGAATGGCATCGGATAATACGTTGTCGAATTCGCATACGTACGTGTCTCAATCGGTTCAACAATTGGCATAACGCTGGATGTTGAATTTTGGATATACGAGATGCTTTGCGTCGGCGCTATTGCCAAACGGTACGCATGGTAAAGACCGTGCTTCTGAACGTCAGCTTGCAGTGCTCTCCAATCACTAGGTGACGGAATCGGCATGCCTTCGAATAATGCTTTCACTTTATCCGAGAGTGGACGGTAATCTGTTTCTGTATAACGGGTAAAATAGTTCCCATTCGCATATTCCGATAGCTCAAAGCCTTCAAACGTTTGTCCGGATTCTTTGGCAATCTCCATGCTTTTCTCAATGGAATAGAAATTCATCGCTGCGAAGAAGGTGCGAACGAAATCCTTCGCTTCAGCACTTTCATAAGCAATTTTGTTCTTGGACAAATAGCCGTGCAAATTCATAACGCCAAGACCGACAGAGTGCAGCTCACGGTTCGCTTTGGCAACACCTGGCGCATTGTGAATCGTCGTCATATCACTCACCGAAGTTAGGGCGATCATGCCTTCGTGCACAGTTTCGCGCAGCTTTTTACGATCCATCACATTGGCAATATTCATCGAAGCTAGATTACAGCTGATATCTCGAAGAATAGTGTCTTCTTGACCGTAATCATTGATTTCGGACGTTTCCTGCAGTTGGAAAATCTCTGTGCACAGATTGGACATCTTGATCGTCCCAATCCCCTTCAAAGCATGATCCTTATTCGCATTCGTACGATTCATCATATATGGATAACCGGATTCCAGTTGAGTAGTCGCAATTTTGGTCAGCATATCACGTGCATTCATGATGACTTTCTTCTTTACTTTCGGGTTCGCTAAGAGTTCATCATACATCTCATCCATGTCCAGATCGTCCATGTGCTTGCCATAGGCTTGCAGAACCGTGTAAGGAGCGAAAATATGTAGAGGCTTGTTCTCCTCCGCTAACTTATAAAATTTATTCGGTACAATAAGACCAATCGAGAGTGTTTTCAAACGGGATTTCTCATCCGCGTTAATTTTCTTACTATCAAGGAACTCCATGACGTCCCAGCCAAAAATGTTATAATACGCCGCGCCTGAACCTTTGCGTTGGCCCATTTGATCCGCATAGGAGAACGCATCTTCCATCAGCTTAAGAACAGGAATAATTCCTTTCGCTGCGCCCTCAACGCCTTTAATCGTTTCACCGCGCCCACGAAGCTTCGATAAGTTCACCGCTACACCGCCGCCAATTTTGGAAAGCTGCATACACGTTGCTAATACATAGTTGATGGAATTCAAGGAATCATCCATTTCTAACAAGAAGCACGATACTAATTCACCGCGACGGCTCTTGCCTGCGTTCAAAAACGTAGGTGTCGCTGGCTGCAAGCGCTGCTCCATCATCGATAGGGCAAGCACGCGTGCTGTTTCGGCGTTTCCGCGACCCAAGTACAAGGCTACGATCGCTACGCGATCAGGGAAATGCTCCAGGTACAACGTCTTATCATCACTGCGCAAAGCGTAATCTGTATAAAATTTCGAAGCTGCCATATACGATGCGAACTCGAATTGATTGTCATGTGCCACTTGATACACGCTGTTAACTTCATCTTCGGTGTATTTGTCATAAACGTTCTCGTAGAAGTTATTGTCGATCATATAACGAACCTTCGAAGTGGTATCGGGGAATGTGAGGCTTCGGCTGTGGACTTCCTCTATGAACACCTTAACAGCTTCTTTATCCTTCTCTAATTGAAAAAAACCATCCGTACCGCGTTGCATTAATTCATTATTAAGTTCAATGTGCCGCAATTGCTTGTACCCCCTGAACAAATCGTTCTACATCATTTTTAGTGCCGGATAATTCGAATTTGGTTAATACGGGAACATCATAAAGTGCTGAGATCGTATCTGCGCTTTTGGCGAAGCCGTCTCCCCAGTTGCGATTACCGCTTGCTGCAACGCCTTGAAGACGAGAAGAATTACTTTCTAGGAAAGAAGCTACCTTCGGAGGAATTTGTCCAAAGCCAGTTGTATACGTCACGAGTACGAATGGCTCGTCCATTGTCATCGCTTCCTCTATTTGAACCGCGGGCATCTGGAGCTTCGCAATAAAACGGCGAACATTTCCAGTCTTCGAATCGTAAGCAATCAACATAGCTTCCGTCTCCTATCATTGTCAATTCTCTATCTTGTGCCATCACTTGAGGGTAACCTATATGTAGTAAAGATACTAATTCTATCGTCTGTCATTCGCGAGTTCATCTACCCATTAATCGACAGAATCTGCATTTGCTTTACGGCTCCGTAAGCGGTCAAAAAAGCTTGAAACCTGCGGTTTCGCTTGATTTCCGGCTTGTTTTGAGCCTTCTGCTAGCAATCTCGCAATGCGCTTTTTATCACGACATCTAGTTGATAGATTCAAATTTATATCAATATATTGTGTTTGTCAACGAGCAATACGACCTATTTACAATTCCAAAACACGCAATCCTAGACGGGGCGTGGCTCGCTGGGTTTAGAAAAAATTTTTTCGTTTTTTACTTGATTTTTTCGGAAATGTCGAAATGACTAGGACATTCATCCTCTACTAGATCTAGTCCAAACTCATCTTCCAATTACCGCTTTTAAAGCTGCTCAGAGACTCTCTACAGGCTTCTAAACCATTCGATCGAAACTACATGCCTCAGCACAAAAAAAGCTATTCACGCGCACACGAGGGTGCCATGAATAGCTTAATTCATTTTCTCAACTGTTGCGTTGTTGGAAATCCGTCATGAAATCAGCGAGTGCTTTACATGATGCGTAAGGAACTGCGTTATACGTGGAAGCACGTAGACCACCGACACTGCGATGACCTTTCAAGCCAACGAACCCTTGCTGTTCGGTTTCTTTAATGAACTTCTTCTCTAGCTCTTCATCTTGCAATCGGAACGTAATATTCATCGCAGAACGGCTTCCTAGATCTACGGGTCCACGGTAGAAGCCATTGCTGCTGTCAATTGCGTTATAAATAAGGCCTGATTTTTCTACATTATTCTTCTGAATAACCGTCAATCCGCCTTGCTCTTCAATCCATTTCAACACCAGATTCACCATATAAATGGAGTATGCTGGCGGTGTGTTATACAAGGAATTGTTTTTGCTATGCGTTTCATAACGCATCATGGTTGGGATTGTTTTTGGCAGATCAACAAGTAGATCGTCTTTAATAATCGCAACGGTCACACCAGATGGTCCAAGGTTCTTCTGTGCTCCCGCATAGATCATGCTGAACTTGGAAACGTCGACTGGACGGCTCAAGATATCACTGGACATGTCACCAATCAGAGGAATGTTGCCTGTTTCCGGAAAGCTTTGGAATTGCGCGCCTTCAATCGTCTCATTGGACGTGATGTGCAGATAAGCTGAGTTCGGATCTAAGTTAATGTCACTCAATGCAGGAATTTTCATAAATTTCTGTTCTTTCGAACTAGCCGCAAGAGAAACTTCTCCGAATAGCGCTGCTTCTTGCACAGCCTTCTCGGCCCAAGCGCCTGTCAGCACATAGCTGCCAACCTTGCCTGCCTTCAAGAAATTCATAGGGATCATGGAGAACTGAGAGCTCGCTCCACCTGTCAAAAAGAGAATTTKGTACCCATCTGGAATACCAAAAATACGCTTTAATAACGCTTGTGTTTCATTGTGCACTTGCTCATATTCGCTACTCCGGTGAGAAATTTCCATAATGGACATGCCAATGCCTTTAAAATCAACAAACTCTTCTTGTGCTCTCTGAAGTACTTCGAGAGGTAAAGCCGCAGGCCCTGCGTTAAAGTTATAGGCCCTGTTTCCCATGAGTGACCACACCTTTGCGTTTTGTATTATGGCTATGATAGCAATATTCTGTGCAAGCATCAAGTAAAACCTCAAACAGGCTATACGAGACTTGTCAGAATTCCTCGATAAATCGCTACCATATCTTCCAGCTTCATTCGTACAAGTCCGCTAGAAGACGGACACACATAATCAATAACGCCTTCTACCATTGGCTGCGGTTGACTCCCCCAGGAAATGCCTCTTCGGCCGCTATACTGCTCATAGACACCCTTCCCCACGAAGCAAACTACCTTGGGTCGGTAGGCCTCAATTTTCGCTTTCAGAATATGTCTGCCCTCTCGATACTCGTCTGCCGTAATTTCTGCTGCTGTCAAAGAAGGGCGTGCCACGATATTCGTGAATCCATAACCAATTTCAAGCAGATCGCCATCCTCTTGCGGCTTGTAGAGCCTTGGCGTTAAACCCGCCTGCAACAAGATACGATAGAATCGATTGTTGGGATTCGCATAATGATGCCCGGTTTCCCCTGATCGAATACTCGGATTATAGCCAACGAAGAGAATTTGCATCCCCTCCGCAATATGATCTGAAATTGCCGCTAGTTCCAACCGTGCACCTCCTACAAGTTAAATGAACTTTAAATTTTCATACGTTTTACCTAGCACTGTTGCTGTATCCCCATTTAACCATGAGTCAATTAATGTACTATAGACAGAACGGAAATCAACCTCATATTTCAAATCTCCATTATCTAAGTTACTCAAGCTCGGATAGGCGCCGTATAGACCGCCCTTTACCTTGCCGCCAATGACAAACATCGGTGCCGCTGTTCCGTGGTCGGTTCCACCGCTGCCATTCTCTTTAACACGGCGTCCAAACTCGGAGAACACCATGACAGCGACGCGATCCTGCAACCCTTGTGCCTGCAAGTCCTGATAGAATGCAGTTAACCMTTCATCGACCTGTGTCAGCATTTGTGCATGCTGCAGTTTCTCATCCGCATGATCGTCGAATCCCCCTACTTCTACATTAAAGAGCAGCGTCCCTGATTTGCCAGCCAGCAGTTTCGTTACAAGCTGTAAGTCCCTTGCAAAATTCGTATTGGGATACTCAATTTTCTTCGTATAAGTGGCTGCCAGCGATTGGATCGCTTCAACGCTCCTATAGGCTTCCGATCCTCGAGCAGAAATGACTCGCAATTGATTGGGTGAATTCGATGCCCCGTACATATCCAAGAACGCTTTGGTTATTCTATTCTTGTCCATCAACGCTGTCTTAGGATCAAATACATGATAGGACTCCAGAGATTGAATCACGGGAAAGCTTGATTGATCAGAGGTGAAGGCTTTGCTGCCTGATCCGCCTATTTGAATCACTTTTAGCGGATTCGGATTCTTCTGTAAGGAAGATTCCGCATACCGTGCCAACCAGCCGCTGCGGCTCATTTTCGCAGGCTCAGCGGTTTGCCAAATTTCCATAGAGCGAAAGTGTGAATGATTAGGCTCCGGATATCCAACTCCTTGTATAATAGCCACTTTACCTAATTTATACAATGCGGCTAATCCTGTGAGACTAGGATGTAAGCCCACGTGAGAATCGAGCGCCAGTATTTCCTTCTGTTCATAAGCAAGCGTAGGCCGAGAATCATAATAGAGGCCCTGTCCATATGGAATCAAAGTATTGATCCCATCATTGCCGCCGCTTAACTGCACAACAACCAACACCGGCTCCTCCACGCTAAGTTCGGGACTCCCTGCCCATAGGGATTTACCCGTTTCTGTGAAAAGTGCACCGCCAAGCCCGAGGGTTGCGAATAACGCCGTACCTTTGATCAGAAAATCTCTTCTCGTTAATTTCACAAGTTTCCCCCCCTATTTCATTTGAGCTTCAGGACTAATCAATACAAGCTGCAGGAGACCTCGTAAGCCTGTTAATTTTTGCTTTGTTTGAGTTGTATGTACAATGGTGTCATCGGCGTAAGCACGCAAACTCGCTAGCGTTTGCTCGGATAAGTCCGAGATGCCCATGAGCTCCGCATAGCGCTTCACCCACTCGATAGGTGAGTCCGCTTGATTGGGTTGGAACGCTGGCGCGTTCAGCTGTTGTCCGTTCATTTGCTTCGCGATGCCCTCGGCGAACTGATACCTTGCCAACAAACAGTTCGTTGTGAGCCAAGAGGCGCCCCCTCTCCAGCCTGCAACATCAGGAGGGACGAATAGTTCCTGCCCCATCTTTCTCATCGCTTGTGCATGCCCCTTGGCGACAGAGAGATTGCTGCATTTCAGGATACCCGCTACATAATCTGCTGGTGTTTTAATAAGCGACATCCGAATGGTATCTGCGTAGAATTCATCGGAGAGGAATAGTTCCTGAAGCACTTCCCCCACCGTATTCTTCTGAGTGATTAATCCAGCTATGGTCTGAATCCAACGATCGGAAGGTGTGTCAGTTGCCAAATAGTTCAACAACTTCGTCGCTAGAAACGTTGGCAATGCTTTCTGGTGAAATAGGATATCAATCACATCGTCTGCATCTAATTTGCCGCTTTCCCCGAGCAATGTCTTGGGATCGTTATCGTGCTGTTTGGCATTGTAATTGACCTTATGATCATTTTTATTGTACGTCCAGCCTGTAAAAGCGCGCGCAGATTCCTTCACATCCATTTCGGTGTAGTGACCGATGCCAAGTGTGAATAGCTCCATCACCTCACGGGCATAATTCTCATTCGGCTTGCCTTTCTTATTCTGATTCACATCCAGCCAAATCATCATGGCAGGGTCTTTGCCAATTTCAATAAGCAGCTCTTTGAAATTCCCCAATGCATATTGACGGAATATTTCATTTTGCTTCGCCATGAGCGACGCATCTTTCACTTTATAATTCGCCGTCGCGAAATGCCCATGCCAAAACAACGTCATCTTCTCGATGAGCGGCGCAGGTGAGTTCACCATCCGATAAAGCCAGTACATCTGTTGATCTACTAGTAAGAGCGGATCCAAGGCTTTCTTCCCGTCCGCATGAAACTCGTCAAAGGAGGCTAGCTTCGGGGCCTTGTCGATCAACGCTTCACCCGTTACTAAACGTCGAACCGTTTCCTCCCGCCCTAACGCTAAGCAAGCTGCAACTTCTTCCCTCGCTACACCAAATCCCGCACGCAGTAAAAGATGAACAACTTCCTTGTTGGTCCACTGGACTCCCATGATCTCCCCACCGTTCATTTTTTCCATACTGTACCATATAAATGTGTCAAAAGTATGTAGAAATACAAATAACCAAGTCTAGTGACTTGGTTGTCTGAACTCGTATTCACATGGGTTCGAAACGTTACTATTTCACTGATCCCACGAGCTGCCCGGCAAGCTGTAGGAACGATCCAACAACACGTCGCACTCGCTTATCGACATCCGGATGAATGTCTTCGAAGTTGGCGTCTCCATGGAAGCTCTTGCGTTGCTCGCCACCAATCGAAATCCATTCTGGACTGTTAATCCCGTGTAAATTTCGGACTGTTGTCTGCATCTGAGTCAGCGAACTGACAGCCACCGCTCCCCCTGAGGAGCTGACGGACAGCACCGCTTTGTTATGGAAATGATCCTGTCCAACATGATCAAGCGCATTTTTGAGCACACCTGACATACCACTATGATACTCAGGGGTCGCTAGAACAATGGCATCAGCGGACAACATCGCCTGTTTAAACGCCCCTAATGCTTGGTGATCATTACCATTATCTTCAGGTGTATAGAAAGGTAATGGCGTCTTATATAGATCTATTAGTGTTACTTCATGTTGATCTTGTGTTGCCAAATACTCAATATATGTGGCAAGTCTTGTACTCGTAGCAGCTCCATGATTGCTTCCTGCAACAATCGTTATTTTCATCGTAAATTCATCCTTCCTTTATAAAAGAAAACTGCTCCTCCATAGCGTCCTATGAAGGGGCAGTTCCTATGATCATATCCTATAAGTGCTAAAGATTAGCAATCGAAGTAAAGGTTGTACTCGTGTGGGTGAATACGGATTGCAACTTGTTTCGCTTCGCCGCGTTTCAAGTCGATGTAGTTATCGATGAAATCTTGTGTGAATACGCCGCCTTCAAGCAAGAAGTCGGAATCAGCTGCAAGAGCATCCAAAGCTTCGTCTAATGTACCAGGAACGCTGCGGATTTCAGCTTTCTCGCTATCAGACATTTCATAGATGTTTGTATCAAAAGGACCGTATCCAAGAGCACGTGGATCGATTTTCTTTTTGATACCGTCAAGACCAGCCATCAACATTGCTGCGAAAGCAAGGTACGGGTTAGCTGTGCTGTCTGGTGTACGGAACTCAATACGACAACCCTTAGGTGTCACAGCCGCGATTGGAATACGAACTGCTGCTGAACGGTTACCTTTGGAGAATACAAGGTTTACCGGAGCTTCGTAACCAGGAACTAGACGTTTGAAGGAGTTTGTACTTGGGTTCGTGATCGCGATCAACGCTGGAGCGTGATACAGGATACCACCGATGTAGTTGATAGCCATTTCGGAAAGGTTCGCATATGCGCCTTTTTCGTAGAACAATGGGTTACCTTCGTTGAAGATGGACATATGAACGTGCATTCCGCTACCGTTGTCACCAAATAGTGGTTTCGGCATGAAAGTTGCAACTTTACCATATTCTCTCGCTGTGTTAGCAACGATGTATTTGTATTTAAGTAGATTGTCTGCTGTTTTAGTCAAAGTGTCAAAACGGAAGTTGATTTCAGCTTGACCAGCTGTTGCTACTTCATGGTGATGACGCTCAATGCGAAGACCTGCATCAGCAAGCTTATTACACATTTCGGAACGGATATCTTGTTGAGAATCCATAGGAGCTACTGGAACGTAACCGCCTTTTACTGGAACTTTATAAGCAAGGTTGCCGCCTTCTTCTTTACGAGCTGTGTTCCAACCAGCTTCTTCGGAATCAACTTCGAAGTAGGATTTGTTCATACCATTTTCGAAACGAACATCATCAAAGATGAAGAATTCGGATTCTGGTGCGAAGTATGCTGTTGTACCAACGCCTGTTGTTTGCAAATATTCTTCAGCCTTTTGAGCGATGCTACGTGGATCACGGTCATAACGGTCGCCTTCAGGTGTATGGATGTTGCTCATAATAATCAAAGTAGGGTGTGCTGTGAAAGGATCCACATAAGCGGTTTCCGTATCTGGCATCATTACCATGTCAGATTGTTCAATACCACGGAATCCTGGGATCGACGAACCGTCGAAAGCTACGCCATTCACGAAAGTTTCTTCATCTACTTCAGTAGCTGGTAGTGAGATATGTTGTGCTTTACCGGCAAGACCTACGAAACGAAAATCTACCCACTCAATATTCTTTTCCTTGATAAGGTTCAACACGTTTTGAACTGACATTTAAAAAACCCTCCCATTTCCGTACATTCAACGTACTTTGCATGATTAATGTTCTTCTTTTGCTTGTTTTCTTTCACATATTATATAGCGATTCCTCTAACACAGTCAATACTTATGTCAGGTATTTTTTAAAGGAGTGTAAGCTATTCTTACACTCACACACAATTTTCACATGTATCCAAAAACAGGAAACGAGTTTCCCCATTTTCTGGAGAAACCCGCTCTATGAAAACCATATATTACGCCAAAATGGCTTCTTTCTTCGTATCAAACTTCTTACCAAGTAGTGGAGCAAGCTTCTCAAGATCAGATAGCAAGTGGGCAAATTGATCTGGGAACAACGATTGTACGCCGTCTCCTG
>NZ_JBFTPF010000033.1:0-70421 GCF_056398345.1 Paenibacillus sp. 01T442 | reverse complement strand
TGAAAGAGTTCTCGAATGTGATGCCTAACGTGAAAATGGAAGTCGAAACGTTCAAAAGTGATGGCGACTATTTGCAAGCAATGAAAGTAAGACTAGCAGCGAATGAATTACCAGATATTATTGAGCTCAAGCCTAATTTCATCAATGACTTTAAAGCTGAACTCCTTCCACTAGATGATTTAAGCGTAACGTCCAAAAATACGAAAGCAAAGCAGTTCGCAGTAGATGGTAAAGTTCTTGCGTTGCCGATGATTTCTTTCCCTGAACTTGTTTACTATCATCCGAGTGTGTTTAAAGAGTTGAACTTGAGTGTACCTACAACGTGGGAACAGTTTGTAAGCGCATTAACGACGATTAAAAAAGCCGGAAAGTATCAACCTTATGCAATGGGCGGTAAAGACTCCTGGCCGAATTATCCGTTTAATGAGTTCATGCCAATGTTGGCATCAGGCGATGAGAACTATTATGACAAAATTGCCGCAATGGACAAACCTTTTGATAAAGGTACACCATTCTATCAAGCCTATAGTGATATTCAGAAGTTGTATGATGCCAAAGTCATGGGCGCAGATCCGTTAGGCTTAAGCAATGATCAAGCAACAGGATTGTTTGAAGCGAAAAAAGCAGCTGTGATCGCTGCCGGATTATGGTACTTACCGCAATATCAAGCGAAGGTAGGCAATATTGATGATTTGGCAGCATTCCCATTGCCTGCACGTCATTCGGAGACGGAGCCGTTGAAAGTGATGACGTTTACGGATAACTTCTTCGGAATTAACAATAAATCCAAGAATAAAGAAGCGGCTAAAAAGTTCCAAGAGTGGATGTTCGGCTCAGATGCTTACACATTCTATGTCAATAAAAAGCAATCGAATTCCGTGATGGATGGCGTTAAAGCGGATGTTCCATTCTTGAATGATTTCTACAAAACGAACAAATTTGAAGAATTCAACTATCGTCCAGGTGGAGAGAACTTCAATAAATATGTGAATGCCATTCAGTTGGATTGGAAGAAGCTTGGTCAAGAAATGATGGGCGGTACTGCGTTGGATAAGATATCTAATGACCTAAATAACAATTGGACGAAAGCAAGAGCAAGTAAGTAGGTTTTAAAAGGGAGAGGGATGTGTGTGTGGATAGACACCTCCTCTCCTATCATTTAGGKAATTAGTTCTCTTTTTTTTTGAATAAATCGGTAAGCGTTTCCAAATTATGGTTATAACATTTAGGCTATTTAAAAGGGGGTTGTATGGATGACTAGAAAAGTTGGAAAAAGAATATTTGCTTCTTGTCTTGCTTTTACTTTAGTTTCACCTGTGTTTTATGGATTAACTGCTCAGAAGGCCAGTGCTGCTACGACTGCTATCACGTTAGACCCTAGTAATATGCAACAAGCATGGGATGGGTGGGGAACTGCATTAGCTTGGTTTGGGAATGTAACAGGAGGTTGGCCAGACGCCAAGCGAAATGCATTGGCGGATGCCCTCTATTCGCCTCAAGGTTTGAATTTTAATATTGCCAGATACAACATTGGCGGCGGTGAAAATCCAGCTTACGAGACGATGCGTCAAGGTGGAGAAGTGCCTGGGTTCTCGCCATCCGCAGGCGTGTACGATTGGACGCAAGATGCGAATCAACGCTGGTGGCTCCAAGCTGCAAAAGCAAGAGGAGCAAATAAATTGGAAGCGTTCTCCAATTCTGCTCCCTACTATATGACGGTCAGTGGCAGTACGACTGGTCATACAGATGCTTGGAAAGATAACTTGAAATCGACAGAGTATGACAATTTTGCTGAATATTTGGCGAAAGTTGTCGAACATTTCGATGCGGAGGGGACACATTTCAACACACTCTCCCCGGTGAATGAGCCGAACACGAATTATTGGGGATTTGGCGGGGGACAAGAAGGTTCTCATTGGGATACGGCTTCTCAAGCCAAAATTATTAATGCCACTCGCGCCAAGCTCAATGACAAAGGGCTGCAATCTGTTCAGATTTCGGCCATGGACGAGACAAGTGTAGATACATTTATGACCAATTGGAACTCTTATGATGCTACAACTAAGGCTAACATTGGACAAATGAATACCCACACGTATAGTGGATCAAATCGAACTGCTGTGAGAGATGCCGCTAAATCTGCTGGCAAGCCGTTATGGATGTCTGAAGTGGATTTGGGTCCTTCTGGCGTTGCTCACAATCACGATGATTTTGAACCGGCATTGGCATTAGCCGAAAGAATAATGACGGATATTACTTGGCTTGAACCTAAGGCTTGGGTCCTTTGGCAAGCTATTGAGAGCGAGAAAAATATGCAGAAGGAAAACATGAACTGGGGTCTCCTTCACGCAGATTTTGATACACAAGATTGGTATTACGGGAAAAAATATTACGCGATGGCGCAATTCAGCAAATTTATCCCGCAAGGTTCGAGATTTATTGCTGATAACAATGACAACACATTATCGGCCTATGACCCTATACAGAATAAAATCTATGTTGTATATCGAAATTCGAATACGAGCAGCCAAGACATCTCCTTAAACATGTCAAAGTTTGATTCGATCACCGGGAATGCCACACCTTATGTTTCTTCCGCTACGGAAAACGTGGTCCAGCAGGGAAGTCTTCCGGTTATGAATAACACATTGCGCGCAACTGTTGGAGCGAAATCAATTACAACGTTCGTTATTGACGGCGCCTCGTATACGAGCAGCACCGTTATTCCTCAAAGCCAGATGAGTGTAACGGCAACCAGCGCTGCCTCAGGGGAAGGACCAGAAAAAACGTTAGATGGCAATACGGGATCCAATTGGCACTCTGCTTGGTCAGGCACGCCAGCTCCAGCTCCCCACTCTGTCATTTATAAATTGGATAAAACGAATGGAACAACTTATAACGATATTTACCAGTTGAAATACTTGCCTAGACAGGATAGTAGTTTCAACGGTGTTGCAACCAAATATGAAGTCGCTGTCAGCACAGACGGCACGAATTTCACGAAAGTTGCCGAAGGCACATGGAGTAACGACAAGTCAGAAAAAACGGCCACTTTCTCGGCAGTAAGCGCTTCCTATGTGAAGTTCACAGTCATTCAGTCCAATAACGGATCTGGTACACAGTTCGGATCGGCTGCTGAAATCAATATCGTGAGAAAGCCAGGGTTTACCGTAGATAAAGCCATGCTAAACAGAGCAATTACTAGTGCAGAGGCGCTGCTTACTACAAATCCAGAGTTGACTGCTTTGCAAGCGTTAGTGAACCAAGCTAAGACAGTTCGTGATACGGTCAACGTAACACAGGAAGATATTTCGAAGATGGCAGGCAGTCTGGCTACGGAATATAACCTCCGTTACAGCCMGATTGGACGAATCCCGCAAAGCCAAATGACGTCATCGTCAACAAGTTCAGCCTCCGGTGAATCATCAAGTAAGACGTTGGATGGAGACACCGGAACGAAATGGCATACGGCCTATGATGGAACGTATACACCACTTCCGCACGCGATTACTTATAATCTTGGCAAGGCTTATGACGGTGTATACAAGCTGAGCTATGTGCCTAGACAAGATTCAGATTGGAATGGTGTAGTGACCAAGTATGAAATTTCCGTTAGCACGGATGGCGTCGCTTATACGAAGGTCGCAGAAGGGGCATGGGATGCGGACAGATTGGAAAAGACAGCAACCTTCAGCCCGCATGGTGCTACTTATTTAAAATTTACGGCACTTGAATCGAAAAGTGATACTGGCAAGCAGTATGCATCAGCGGCAGAAATCAATATCTTTAGCATGGCTGGTTTTACAATGGATAAGTCCAGCCTCATAGGAGCGATGGCAACTGCAACTACTTTTATGAATGGCTTTACGAAAGATCCTTCCTATTTGGTTAATTTGCAATCACTTCTTACGCAGGGTACTGCACTGCTGAGTAGCGCAACCGCTACGCAGGAAGGAATTGTGAAACAGGCTGGAAAAATTACAGCGGAGATCGCAAATCTCCAAGTCGATGAACAAAAAATCACTGGTATTAAGGTTTTTTATGCGCCAGAAGCTTATTCCTCGAATCCTGCCAGTCTCATGCTGGATAACAACAATTCGACTTATTATGAGACAAATTGGGCATCGAATGGAAGAAAATACACATCAGGAGATTATTTGATCATAGATCTGGGTCAGAGCAAAGCTGATGTTGGCAAGATCACGATTACACCAAGGCAAGATAAAGCAAACGGTAGATTTAAACAATTCAAGGTTTACTACAGCGATGAAGATTTAACGAATGTATCGGTTAGCGGCACGCAAGCTTACTTGAATGAGCACTTCACTTTTGTGGCGAATGGGGTTTGGGATGCTTCAAGCGGAAGTGTTCAGACAGCTACGTTCAATTCGAACAAGGCGAGGTATATTGCTATTCAGGCGATAACCACTGGCGGAGACGGGAATACGTTGAGTGCAGCAGAAATCTCAGTTAGTCAGAAGCAAAGAGCGGCTTTTGATACAAGCAGTTTGACAAATGCGATTACTCAATTGCGGACAGCTTCGAGTATTAGTCAGAAAGTAGCATCCACGATTGAAAATCAAATTGGAGCGATCGGTACGATTAGCGATTTGACGAAGGAAAGTATTGCTTACTACACCAAGGTTCTGCAAGATATGTACAATTTATACGCGACGATAGGTCAAACAGATTCCATTAAGAGCGGTGAAGTGTGGCTGGATGGAGACGGTGTCCCAATTCAGGCTCATGGCGGTGGCATTCTGTACAACGAGAAGAACAAAACGTATTACTGGTATGGCGAAGACAAAACGGAAAATAATGTTGGCTCGGGTTATGTACCGGTAACAGGCGTTCACGCGTACTCTTCGAAAGATCTGTACAATTGGAAAAATGAAGGGGTTGTATTGCCGGTATTCAACAACCCGCAACTAGGCGAAGATGTATTGTCTGGCGGAAACCTGCCACTGTACTTGGATGAGAATTCTGAGACTTACAAGAACAGCGGAGTTCCATTCGATCCTAATCGAGTTGTCAATATCACGGATCGAAATGGCGATTACACACGTTCGATGAAATCGCCGGTCAATTCGTTAAGCAAACATAATTCACCTGAACGCATAGCTGAGCTTAATGCCTTGTATGCGGACAAAACAAATGCAGAGAAGCAAGAGATGTATAAAGATTTCAACTGGGATAAAGTTGTTGAACGTCCAAAAGTCGTTTACAACAAGAAAACGGATAAATATGTGATGTGGTGGCATCAAGACGGGCCGATCGCCGGTAAGTATTGGACGGCGGCAGGCGGCGTTGCAATCAGTGATTCGCCAGCGGGTCCATTCAAGTATCTCGGCACGTTCCGATTGCCGAATAATGGATGGGGTGGCAGCGAAGGAGAAGGCATGCTTCGCGACATGACGCTGTTTGTAGACGATGACGGCAATGATGCGACGGATGACAAGGCTTATCTGATTTATGCATCCGAAGGGAACGAGCGGACTGTCATCACGATGCTGAATGATGACTACACGGGTCCGGCTACGAATGCGAACGGCCAGTCTGTGGAAGGTACTCATTATGTGAGAGCTTTCCCGTGGTACAGAGAAGCGCCGGCGATGTTCAAGCAGGATGGTGTCTATTACATGATTACATCCGGACAGTCAGGTTGGGACCCGAACCAAGCGGAATATCATGTGGCGACAAATGGCATATTCGGCCCATGGGAACATAAAGGCGATCCGTTTGTGGATGACTGGAAACACACGACACATGAAAGCCAAAGCACGCATGTTCTGCCTTTCCGGGATGGCAATGGCGATCTTGTGCCGAACAAATTTATTTTTATGGCCGATCGCTGGTATCCAAGTGATCTGAAGGATTCCAGATACGTATGGCTTCCGATCGATCTGAATGCTCAGAACCGGACCATTAGTGCAAGATGGTATGCGGAGTGGGATTATTCCTTCTTTAAAACAGGTACGACAGTGAGTTTCAACACTAACGGCGGCAGTGAAGTTCGTTCTGTATACGGAGCCGTTTCCGGTTCTACTATTACTGCACCAGAGGCTCCAACGAAAAATGGATTTACGTTCGGTGGTTGGTACCAAAATGCAGCATTGACAACAGCATGGGATTTCACAGTTAATACCATCCCAGCGACAGATATCACCCTATATGCGAAATGGGAAGCCATTGCAGCACCAGTAATTACAGGAGTTATGCCTGTAAGCGTGGCTACGGCTACCTATACACCGCCAGTACTTCCTGCGAATGTGACTGTCGTTTATAACAATGATACAACGGCTACTAAATCGGTCCAGTGGAATCCGATTAACGCTTCTGCGTATGCAGTAGCTGGTACTTTTAGTGTGAACGGAACTGTAAATGGCACAGCCATACCTGCTGTAGCTAATGTTACGGTTACGGATAACGTGTATAACGTACTATCGATAGCAGTCACAAGTTCGACGTCGACGATTACCGTGAAGGATGGAAGCCTTCAATTGCAAGCTTCGGTGCTCCCTGCCAATGCGACGAACAAGTCAGTGGCATGGTCCGTCTATGAAACAGATGGCGTATCCATAACGGATAAAGCCATCATCGATGCCAATGGATTGCTTACGGCGAAGAAGAACGGAATTGTGAAAGTGGTAGCAACAGCTACAGACGGCAGTGGTATACAAGGCTCTAATTATATAATCATTAGCGGCCAGACACCATTGCCGACCAATGTGCCGCAGGCAACGCTTACGGGTCCAGATCAGGTTCAAGCCGGCGCATCATTCTCTACGAATTTTGGCTTAAACAACGTGTCTGCTAACGAATCTTCTTCGGTATACGCGATTGATATGAAACTGAAATTTGATGTGAATGCCGTTAATTATGTATCTGTGGACTTGTTAAGCTCTGATTATGAATTGATTCCGACCATCACAAACGTACCAGGAGAAATTCGGATTATAGCTGCAAGCAAAGGAGCAGCGGGGGCTATAACAACAAGCGGAGATGTATTCAAGATCAATTGGACAGCGAAACCGAATATGCCATCATTGCCGCTGAACTTTGAACTGACGAAGGTAGCTGTTTCTAATGGACTAGGTCAAAAAGTGGATTCCCAGTTAACTACTTTAATGGTTTCCGTTGGAACTGTGAATAAGACAACGCTTCAGACACTTATCGACATAGCGCAAAACATCTATGATAAAGCGGTAGAAGGATCCGATGTCGGACAATATCCAATTGGTAAGAAGGCAGAGCTAGCCCAAGCTATTGCCATCGCCAAAACGATCAAATCGAATTCTGCGTCTACGCAGCAAGAGATCGATAATGCAGCTAATGTGTTAAATCAAGCGGTGCAAGTCTTTAACGAACAAATGATTACAGTCTTCGCACTAGGAGATGCCAATGAAGACAATTTAATCAATATTGGAGACTTAGGCACAGTAGCTTTATATTTCGGAATGCATACAGGAAGTGCGGATTGGAATAAGGCTAAAGCAGCAGACGTCGTTCATGACGGAAAGATCGACATTCTCGATTTAACGAAAATTGCTAGTTTGATCTTAGAATAATAAATGACATGAATTGGAAAGAGAAAGGAGAATCCTTTCTCTTTCCAGTTTCCTATGCTACTAAAGAAGGAGTGTGCCAAAATGCGCAAAGTTGGTTTATTACTAATGACCTGGATGCTTTTATTGACGGTATTACCGATCGGAATGGCCCTAGGGGCAGGGACTCCGTCATTCACAGCAGAGCCAAATGTTTCTCAAGTGAAGGTAGGAGAGAACGTAACCATTACAATTCAAGGTCACAATGTAACGGATTTGTACGGATATGAAGTTGTATTAACGTATGACGCAGCGCGACTGGAATTCAACAAAGATCAATCGAATGGCTCATTTGAGGGTTATAAGGTTGTTCAAAATGCTGGTAATCAAATTACTTTCGCTTTGACTAAAGTGGGTAAAGTAGCAGGTGAGAGTGGCGACCTTCGTATGTGTACGTTGTCATTCAAAGCTATTCAAAGTGGATCGGCAAACGTAAGTCTGCAAAAAATGACGACAGTGACTTCACAATTATTGCCTACTGTTTGGCAGCTAAGCAATCAAGCTTCGATTCAGATTGACGCAAAGACCACCGGATCAGGGCCAGGAGCAGGAGCAGGAGCAGGAGCAGGAGCAGGACCAGGACCAGGACCAGGGCCGACAAAAGAAGATCCGACTCTATATGTACCCAAAGAATCAGAAATGCGGACTGAGGGAGGCGGGACATCGGTAACCGCAGTTATCGATCGTGAGAGACTGACTCAAAAACTAGCAGATCTTCACACATCAACCAGTATGGATCATCCAGTTCTTAATTTTGATATTCCAGGGACTAGTGCATCGAACGCTGTAGAACTGCCACTGGATATCTTACGCAACAGTCTGAAAGATAATCAAGGAACCATTTTGACCATACACACTCATTTAGGCACGTATAATTTGCCAATTTCGATACTAGACCAAGCTCGTACGAATACCGGTTCAGATGCTAGCGCAACACTCATCATTCGCATTGATAAAGCGAAAAGCCAGCATGAACTGCAATTTGATCAATCCATCACAGAGAATGGTATGAAGCGAGTAAGCGATGTCATCGATTACAAAATCATTCTGAAATCCAAGGATAAAGAAGAAGAGTTCCACAATTTTGGCAACACTTTTGTAACACGTGTTGTTCAATTAGATAGTGTCATTCAGGATCCTTCGAAGGCTACTGCAGTTGTGTACGACCCGATCACGGGGGAAATGCAATTCGTACCATCTGTGTTCACAACGAAGAACGGTAAGACAGAAGCAACCATCATCCGTAACACGAACAGTATGTATGCTATCGTTCAGAATAAGAAATCATTTGACGATATGATTGGTCATTGGGCACAGAAGGATGTTGAGGATTTAGCTTCCAAAATGATTATCAACGGGACAACGGATCACACGTATACACCGGAGATGCAAGTGACGCGGGCTCAGTTTGCAGCACTTCTTGTAAGAGGACTGGGGCTACAGGCAGAAACGACACCATCCGGATTTACAGATGTTGCTGCTACACAGTGGTATGCGTCGGAGGTAGGTACAGCAGCGAAGTACGGTCTAGTTGAAGGGGTAGGCGAAGGCAGATTCAATCCGGATCAACTGATTACGAGAGAGCAGATGGTCGTGATGATGATGAAAGCGACTGGGCTCGTTCAAGGAACATCAGCATCTAATGCGGCTTCGACGAATACTTCGTTCGCTGATCAAGACCTAGTGTCGGATTATGCTCGCAGCGCGGTAGCAAATGCCGTGGGCAAAGGATTGGTTCAAGGCAAAACAGAAACGACGTTTGCACCTCAAAATGTAGCCACTCGCGCTGAAGCGGCTGTCATCATCAAACGAGTGCTTCAATATGTGAATTTGATCAATTAGCCCATAAGTAATAATCCTCAAAAGGAGGGGAATTAATTGTGTAAGAAGATTTCAACATGCGTAGGACTTATATTTATGCTTCTTTTTGTCTCAGTGGCCCCCGTGTTTGCGACTACAAATAATCAAAATATAGCAAGTCCAGTGGTAAATGATAGTTACACGAATCAGAAAAACTATGTGGACCTCAGGTTTGGCATGTTTATCCACTATAACATGGGAACCTATCATGATCAGGAATGGGTAACGCCAGGACAAGATCCACTTTCTTTTAATCCTGAGCATGTGAATACGGACCAATGGGCGACAGCCGCCAAATCCGCAGGCATCAAATATACGGTTCTAACGACCAAGCACCATGACGGGTTTGCCCTGTGGCCAACCAAATATGGCAATTACAACGTGATGAACAGTTCCTACAAGAAAGATATTGTAAGGCAATATGTAGATTCCATGCGTGCGCAAGGAATTTTGCCGGGGCTATACTTCTCTATCTGGGATCGTCAGCAAGGTATCGCAAAAGGTTCCGTCAGCAGAGCGGATATGGAATTCATAAAAGGTCAATTAACGGAATTGTTAACGAATTATGGCGAAATTCCTGTTCTAATTATCGATGGCTGGGCTTGGGCGATGGGGCATAATGAAGTTCCCTACCAAGAAATTCGCGAATTGATCAAGCGCCTACAGCCCAATATTCTTATTGTGGATCACAATGGACAAACGCAGCCATGGGATGAGGACATCATTTATTTCGAAGAACCTAAGGGCGTTTGGGCACCTTCCAACAATACGTTTGCCGCTAACCAGGGCATGCCGCTCGTCTCCAATCAATGGTTCTGGCACAATTGGATGACGAATACAGAGCCGGCAAGCGTGCAGAATATTGTGCAGGATCATCTCGGTTATTTGGAACCGAGGTATACAAACTTCTTGCTCAACATTTCACCGAACCCGAATGGGGAGTTGGATAATAACGTAGTCAATCGATTAGCGCAGATCGGACAAGCTTGGACACCGAATCAATCACGTCCTCCACTGCCGCAACAGCCAATCGTGATGGAGCATCCGATTACCGCTAATTCAGCAACGGCTACTAGCGGGAATGCGAGCAATGTGATTGATGGTCTTATGGATTATGTAGGCACTTACTCTGAGACTGTTTGGCAAACCAGCGGATCTCTGCCTCAATCCATTACACTGGATTTGGGATACACGTACAGCAACATTAATATGTTAAATTACTTGCCTTCGCAAAATTTAGCACAAGGCATGATTACTTCGTACACGTTATATGTGAGTGAAGACGGTATGAACTTCACTTCGGTTAAAAGTGGCACATGGGATGGGGACAAGACCATGAAACGTGTGACCTTCCCATCCCAAACAGCACGCTATGTCAAAATGGAAGTGAATTCGGCCGTAGGCGGCTTCGCTGCTGCAGGCGAGTTGGAAGTCGGATCTTACACCAATGCAACTCCAACTCGGACGGGGATTGACTCCTTTGATGCCAACACGTTGTATCGCATCGTCAATAAAGCGACAGGCAAAGCATTGGGCGTTGGCAATTCCTTGACGAATGGAGCGGCTGTTGCCGGGCGAACCCAATCGGGTGCGCTGGATCAGCAATGGGTGATTGACGATCTGGGTCTGGGCAAATATAAGATTGCCAATAAGCTAAGCGGGCAAGTTATGGATGTTCCAGGCGCCAGTAAATCGCCTGCGAAGGCAATCATTCAATGGACAGATTCTGAAACGGCTGCAGATCCTTCCGCCATCAACCAGCAGTGGGCCATCTCCAATGTGGGCAATGGCTACTTCAGAATCACCAATGTAAACAGCCTGTTGGCATTGGAAAACAGCAACGGTTCTGCAGCTGACGGAAATCCGGTTGTTCAAAACACGTTTACCGGAAGCGACAGTCAATTATGGAGAGTGGAAAGACTGCCTTCTCTGATTAAAAATGTGAAAGTGAACGGAGTGCCAGTCAAAGGCCTTCATGCTGAGAATCGCGTAGCGACACTGGCTGTTTTGAGAGAAAAAAACCTGGAAGTTCCAACCGTTACAGTGGACAAAGCGTCTGAAGACGTCCAATTGGTCATCACCCCAGCTAATAGCTTGCCAGGCGCGACGACCATCACAGCTACAGCTGACGGCGGTGCGACGCAAGAAGTATATACGTTGAACTTTGAGCTGGTGGATCGTTATGCGAGTGATCTGAACTGGTTAAGCGCATCCTCAGGCTGGTTAACCGTTAAGAAGGATAAAAGCCTGGATGGAATCGCGATAAAGTTAATGGGCAGCAACGGCGCTGTAACGTACGAGAAAGGCTTTGGCGTACATGCCGAGTCGAGAATTATGTTTGACATTTCCGATAAAAATTATAAGTCCTTTACCGCTCTTGTCGGGGTCGACCAAGAAATGGCCAAATCGCCGTCTTACGCTGACGTGGAATTCAAGGTGCTTGTAGACGGCGTAGAGAAATTTGCGAGCGGTGTAATGAAGGTTACCGACGTGGCTAAACCGGTCGATGTCAGTGTAGCTGGCGCAAGCATCGTGGAGCTGGTTGTTAATAAGAGCGATAGCGATAATAGCGAGGATCATGCAAGCTGGGCCAATGCGACGTTTAGAGTTGCGGAAGGTAAATCTGAATTGAAGKAAGAATTGCCTGAAGTTGACTATTTGAGCGACTTGGCTTGGATAAGTGCACAATCCGGATGGAGTACAGTTAAGCGCGACAAGAGCATCGACGGCAATGCGATCGTATTGAAGAATGGAGATCAGAATCTTTCCTTTGCCAAAGGCCTTGGGACCCATGCCAATTCAACAGTCAAGTATGATCTTACTGGCGCTAATTATGGAACTTTCTCCGCCTTTATCGGCGTAGATAAGGAAGTTTACGGAGGAAGCAACAACGGTTCGATACAGTTTAAAGTGTCAGGAGTGAAGAACGATGACACGATTGAATCGCTTTACTCCGGAAGTTTGTTGAAAGAAACGGATGATGCCAAGTTTGTAAAGGTAAACGTTAAAGGTTTTAAAACGCTTATATTAGAAGTTACTGATGCCGGCAACGGAAACAGCGAGGATCACGGCGATTGGGCGGATGCGAAGTTAACTGTTGAAGCAGCAACACCAGTGATTTCTGGCGTTATGCCAGTTAGCGTGGCTACGGCTACTTATGCGCCACCAGTACTCCCTACGAGTGTAACAGTTGTATATAACAATGCGACAACGGCCACTAAATCGGTCCAGTGGAATCCGATTAACGCTTCTGCGTATGCAGCAGCTGGTACCTTTCGTGTAAACGGAACTGTAGATGGCACAGCCATACCTGCTGTAGCTAACGTTACAGTTACGGACAACACATATAATGTACTATCTATCGCAGTCATAAGTTCGACGTCGACGATTATCGTGAAGGACGGAAGCCTTCAATTACAAGCTTCGGTGCTCCCTGCTAATGCGACGAACAAGTCTGTGAAATGGGCGGTCTATGAAGCAGATGGCGTAGCCCTAACAGATAAAGCAATCATCAATACAAATGGTCTGCTTACGGCCAAGAAGAACGGGATCGTAAAAGTGGTAGCGACGGCTACTGACGGCAGTGGTGTACAAGGTTCCACGACGATTACAATTAGCGGTCAAATACCGCAGCAGAGCAATGTACTGGAAGCTGCCCTTACGGGGCCGACAACCGTTCAAGCAGGGTCGTCCTTCACAACCAATTTTGGCTTAAGCAATGTGTCAGACAGTGTACATTCCGCGGTATATGCGGCAGATTTCATAGTAAGCTATGATGTCAGTTTGATGGACTATGTTTCCGTAGATTCGCTGAAATCTGGATTCGAAATGCAACAAATCCAAACGGATGTACCAGGCCTAATACGAATTACGGCTGCGAGCCAAGGAGCAGCAGGGGCTTTAACAACGAGCGGAGATGTATTCAAGATCAATTGGCATGCGAAATCGATTCATCAACCCGTAACAGCCAATTTCCAATTAACTGATGTTACTCTTTCTAATGAGCTAGATCAAACCATGGCGTCTACAACAGTTAATTTGTTGGTTTCTATTCTTACCGTTGATCAGACAAAGCTTTTGGCTGTCATGAATACAGCGCAGTCCGTATATGATAGCGCCGTTGTGGGAGCCCATGTCGGGCAATTTCCGGCAGACGCTAAGGCAGCGTTATTACTCGTTATCAACGCTGCGAATAGTAAAAACTTGAATTCTGCGTCTACTCAGGAGCAGCTGGATGAGATGGCCAATGTATTAAACCAAGCCATTCAACATTTTAACCAACAAATGATTACAGTCTTCTCGACAGGAGATGTCAATAAAGACACTTTCATCGATATTGGTGACTTGGGCACAGTAGCTTTATATTACGGAAAGGATACAACGAGTGCGGATTGGAATGAGATTAAAGCTGCCGACTACAATCGCGACGGCAAGATCGATATTATCGACTTAGTAGGCATTGCACAGTTGATTATCCAATAACTTAGAAGTCTTTTATTCTACGCAAGTAAGCGCGAGTTACGAGGAAGTTATCCCCTCCAAACTCGCGCTTTTTTATATAACCCMCAAAAAATATCAATGCAAGCACAAAAATTATCATGTGAGTATGTAGTCATTTTAAATAAAATGAGCTTTGACTAGATAGATAACGTAATTAATTTTGGTTCTTCTCTTGACACAACAACTAAATGTAAGCGCAAACAAAAGAGCTGTAGTGACTTGGTGAACAAGCTAAGTAAGGGGGAGTGCGAGTGAATCCAATTCGCTTTTTTAAAAAGAGTATCTTAAATAAACTAATGATTTCATTTCTATTAGTCCTGTTATTACCTACCTCAGTGATTAGTATAAGTTCGTATTTGGTATCCGTGAAAATATTGAAAGAGAAAGTAAGTGATTCATTTCATGAGAATCTCTTATATATTGGCAACTCTATCGAAAAGGAATTATCGGGAATAGAAAAAATCACAGAATTAATTTATATAAATGAGGATATTCAGCAGGCAATTAGCTCAGATAATCATAACCAATTAGATTACTATGCTAATTATAAGAAAGTGGATCAGGTTATCAATAATGTGGAATTTTATTCAAATTATTATAAATACGTCACTTCTCTGTTTATTTTTGGTGTGAACGGAAGTGAATTTAGATATGGGAACGGGAGCGATGCTTATGCGATTGATACGAAATTGCTTCAATCCTCGGAATGGTATAAACATTCGGAGGAGTTAGGCGGGAATGTACTATGGATAGGTGTGCATGACAACGACAATAAATCCGGAATGACACAATTTAAGCAAGTATTCTCGCTCTCTAGATTTATCAGGGATTTTAACAGTAGGAATATTGGAAGCTTATATGTGAGTTTAAATACGGATGTATTTACGGATATTTTAAGTAAGGCATCTCCAAATACACAAAGTCAACTATATATTGTAGATCAGCTGGGAAAGATCGTATACCCGCAAGAAAAGCTTGCTATGAGTCTGGCGTCGGATGGTATTATTCTGCCCAAAGAACAAAAGCTTTCTAATTTCGAGATAAAGAAAAACGGCAAAGCCTATTTAGTATCTAACTATGATTTGAATAAGTATGGCTGGCGAATTGTTCAAATGGTTCCTATTGAAATGCTAACGAAGGATAATAAAAATATTTTTATAATTACGACGGTTGTATTTTTTCTTTCCTTGCTTTTCTCAGGCGTTCTTTGGTTTTTTATTTCAACTGGGATTGTAAAACCTATACAAAAATTAACGTTGACGATGAAAGATGTGAGGGGGTCTAATTTGCTAGTAAAATCCAACATCTCCAATATTGATGAAATTGGTCTGCTCAGTGTCAACTTCAACTACATGATTGAGCGTATTAATTCACTTTTTAACCTTGTTATTGAGGAAGAAGCCCAAAAAAGAAAAGCAGAAATTAAGGCGCTGCAAGGGCAAATCACACCTCATTTTCTGTACAATACCTTGAATACAATCCGATRGATGGCTATCATTCAAAAGTCGGATGGCATTAAAGAGGTCGTAGATGCATTGGGAAGACTATTGAGAAATACATTCAAAGAGAGAAGCACATTGACTACATTGCATGATGAATTGGGTATGATTAAGGATTATATCTATATTCAACAAACGCGATATCGTGAAAAATTTCAGGTTTTCTATGACGTAGATGAGCATTTACTTTCCTTAAAATGCGTCAAATTCATCTTACAACCGATTGTTGAGAATGCCATCTTTCATGGTCTCGAACCAAAAGAAGAACCTGGATGCATACGAATTAACATATTCACGGATCAGTCAAATCTCCAAATCGTTGTTGAAGATAGCGGTGTGGGTATGTCGGATACTCAGATATCCAAAATTTTGAATGAGAACATGAATGAAGAAGATTACGCGGGCGGGATTGGTGTAATGAATGTCAATCTTCGTATCAAAATGATCTGTGGTGAACGATACGGCATTCAGGTGGATAGTGAACTTGGTGTGTATACAAGGGTTCGTATCGTGCTTCCTATGGACTTAATGGGAGAATCCGTATAGAGAATAGGTGGATGAACATGATGTTGAAAATACTAATTGTTGATGATGAAGCCCTTGTAAGAATAGGAATAAAATCGATCATACCATGGGAAGAATTGGGGTTTGAGTTGGTGGGTGAAGCTGAGAATGGGAAGAAAGCATTAGAGATGGCGAGAACGCATTCACCTGATATTATTTTGACAGATATTAAAATGCCTGTTATGACGGGGATTGAATTAATTAAGCAATTAAAGCATGAGAATCATCCTGCAAAATTCATCGTGTTAAGTGCCTATGATGATTTGGCCTATGTGAAGGAAGCCATGAAGCACGGTGCTGAGGATTATATTTTGAAATTAGAACTGGAGCCTGAGCAATTGATGAAGATGATGGAGGAGCTTAGAGTTGCCGTACTATCATCCCAAAAAAGGGATTTGAATAGATCGATATCTCAAGAGTATCCGCTTATACATACAGCACTTCATAAAGAAAAATTTATCAAAGACTTGCTGTTAGGTGTTATTCAGAATAAAGAAGAAATTCAGAAACAATTACATGTGCTCAATGTAAATTATTTGGAAAAAAATCTGAGTTGTTTAATCGTCGAGGTCGATGATTTAACTATTTATGATAAATATGGCGAATCCCCGCATTTACTTGATTATTCTATTCTTAATATTGTAGAAGAAGTTTTATCCAGTTATGCCGAAGGACAGGTTGTAAGCCTATATCCGAAACAATTTATAGCCATTTTCTCATTGAGGAAGAACGAGAGAGTTGATCGTGGAGAAAGGTTAACTGAGTTGACAAACAATATGAGAACTTCCTTGCGTAAATATTTAAGCACGTCGGTTTGCATCGGGATTAGCGATGACCATCAGGAGGAAATGCCAATCAAGCAAGCCTTCAAGGAAGCGAAAGAGGCTATCCGATTTAAATTTATTTTCCCAAGAGGTAGCAGTATTCATTATCGTGAAATAAAGCAAATGTCCCTACAAGAAAACGAGGATATTYCGGTAGAAATGAAAAAGGTTGAATCAGCCCTACTTGATGGAGAAGTCAAGTCGATTCATGATGCGCTACAGCTGTTAGTCCAGAAAATGAGCCAATCCAATAACTTAACGAAGGAATTATTAACGGGGTTATGTTATGCCATTTATTATTTATTTCAAACCTTTGTAGAAAAATATCAATTAACAGGAAAAAATATCATTCATAAAGAGATGTACAGTGAGATAACGAATATGAATTTAAAGGTTGATTTTATCGATTGGATTAACCAATTAAAGCAACGAATTACAGATCAATTGCTAAATAACAATGAGAATATGCGGGTATTTATAACGAAGCAATTTATTAATAAGCATTACAAAGAAGACCTTTCTTTAGAAAAGGTTGCCGAACATTTGCAGCTCTCTACAGCTTACCTAAGCAATCTCTATAAAAAAGAAACAGGTCAAAATTTTATTGAGTATATTACAGAGGTTAGGATCAGTCAAGCCAAGTTTTTATTAAAAACGACGGATTTAAGAATCGCAGAAATAGCCAGAGAAGTCGGATATTCGGATGAATATTATTTCAGTAAAGTATTCAAAAAAAATGTAGGAGAGTCGCCTCTCAAGTATAGATAATTGGTATGATCTCAAAAAAAACCATTTTTTCTTTATTTATTACAAATTGAAATGATGAACAATTTATGGGAAGTAGAGAAAGGTGAAAAACTCGAAAGATATTACATTTGAATGGAAGGTGTTAAGAATTATAGTAAAGAAGTAGCAGAAACAAACGAAAAGGGGTATGAAAAGTGGGGGAAATGAACGGTAGAAACGCAAGTGTTACCTTATTAATCGGCGGTATGATCGTATTGTCTCTAGCCGGTTGTAGTACGAAGAATGATGAAATTGCTGCCAGCGTCGCTCCAACAGTTTCACCATCAAGCAGTGCAGTGACTACACCAGCTGCCAAAGAACCAGTAACCCTCAAATGGTATTCCACTTCTGGAAATGCTAACTTACCAGCAACTAAGACCCTATTAGAGGATTATAAAAAGGTTTCTGGTAACACAGTCGAGTTAGAGACAGTTGCTGGCGATGGAGATGTGATTTATAAAAAGATCGATATTGATCTTTCGACGTCTGGGAATGTAGATGTGATCCCACTTCAAAATCCAATCATTCACGCTAAATATGCAAACAGTGGGTTTCTCCTCCCCTTGAATGATCTTTATAAGCAGGCGGGAGTTGATTATGAGAAGAAATACGGCAAATACTTAACCAAATTCAATGATCAAATTTACATGCTGCCAACTGGCGCAGGAACTTGGGCCGTATTTTATAATAAAAAGATTTTTGATGATGCCAAAGTACCTTATCCGAAGGGTGAATGGACATGGGATCAATATGTGGAGACGGCTAAGAAATTAACGGATCCAAGCAAAGGCATATACGGTTCAAACTTCCCTGATTACGATAATACATTTTATTTATTAGCTGCACAAAGAGGTATTAGTGGTTATAAAGCGGATGGTACATCGAATTATGATGATCCTTCGTTCAAAGAATCTTTACAATGGTTAGGGGATCTAGGGAATAAATTGAAAATTCAGCCGAGCTGGCTTGAAACAAAGTCCAAGAAAATCCCCTATGATGTCTTTATGAACGGAAAATATGCCATGCAATTCACGGGAACTTGGTTTGCCTTTGCACCAATTGACTTGAAGACCTATCCACGCGATTGGAAGGTGGGGATTACGCAACCGCCAGTTGATCCGAGTGGCAAGAACATGATCGGTATTACTTCTGGTAATGGTATTAATAAATTTTCTAAACATCCGAAGGAAGCAGCTGATTTTGTGAATTGGCTTGCAGACAATCAATATAAGTATGGCGGATCCGGCACGCCAGCACGTGTCGATTTAACCAAAGACGATACGGATAAAATATTTAATGAAATGGCAGCCAAATTCCCCGCTGCAGATAGCATTTCTTCGGAAGATCTGAAGGATGTATTTTTGACCCCTAACTTAGGTCTCAAACCAGAAAAAATTACAGGTTCGATTGCTGCGGAATATGGAAAAATTATTTTACAAGAAGGCGAGTCGTATCTTGTAGGACAAAAACCGCTGGATGATGCGATTAAAGCGATCAAATCACGTGCAGACGAAGCCATTGATAAAGCTAAAACCTTGAAGAATTAATACAATCATTTCGGAAGGAGCACTTAGGAAGATAGGGTGCTCCTTTGTTGTAKGAGGAAGCCGAAGATGTCTAAGCTGAGAATAAAGAGAACTATCGGAAGCCTAGAGAAACAAGAGGCACGAGCTGCATTTGTATTTGTTTTACCTTTCTTTATTGGATTTATCATTTTTCAATTTGCACCGTTATTCTATGCTTTTTTTATTAGTTTTGTGGATTTGAATAATTTTAAACCATTGAACGCAGTTACATGGGTGGGCTTAGCCAATTACACAGCCATTTGGAAGGATCCCATTGCAGTCTCATCGTATCTAAAAAGTTTTTATTATACGATCCTCTATGTGCCATTCCTTACGGCGGTTGGGTTTATCGCTGCTGTGCTCCTGAATAAGTATTTCTATTGGAAAAGCTTTAGCCGATCACTATTTCTAATGCCTTATGTGGCAAACATTGTTGCGATCTCAATTGTGTTTTCATTGTTGTTCGATCCATTTGGTGGGTTTGTGAATGCTTTGCTTAAAGTACTCGGTATTTCCAATCCACCCTTATGGTTTGCCAGTGCGAAGATGGCGATTCCCACTACAGCAATGGTAGCCATTTGGTTGAATTTTCCGTTCCAAATGATTGTTTATTTGGCGGCACTGCAGGGTGTATCCAAGGAATTATATGAAGCTGCTGAGATAGATGGGGCATCCAAACTTAAAAAATTGGTTCGTATTACATTGCCAATCATCTCGCCAACAAGCTTCTTTTTAATAATAACAGCCACGATTGGTTCTTTTCAGAATTTCACCATTTTCAACGCGCTGACCAAAGGTGGGCCGGGAACAGCATCCCGTGTGAGTTCTCTTAATATCTACGAAGAGGCCTTTTCATTCAATCACTACAGCTATGCTGCTGCACAAGCCATTGTCCTATTTCTTATTATTATGATTATTTCAGTTATTCAATGGGGAGGACAGAAGAAATGGGTGCATTATTAATTGCCAAACAATCGACTAAGCCATTCATCGCTAATAATAGACTATCGATCGCTACACTTGCTTACTCATTCTTCGTATTCATTGTAGCGTTGATGATGTTATTTCCTTTTCTATTTATGATATCTGCCTCACTTAAAACGACGGCTCAAGCGTTTAATGAACCGCTGAAACATTTGATTCCCGAACAGATCTATTGGGGTAACTATCAAACGTTGCTAACCTCACCGAATTATTTTCGTTGGATAGGGAATTCGCTGAAAGTAGTAGCGCTATCGATTTTATTACGTGGTATCGTCGTAACAATGGCTGCATACGCCTTTGCTAGATTGAATTTTAAAGGAAGAAATGTACTGCTTTTTATATCCTTATCCACATTGGCTATTCCTCCCGATACAACAATTGTAGCTAGATTTTTAATCTATAAGTACATGCATCTGATAAACACACATTGGGTGCTCATTATTCCTGCTGTTTTTGATGTATTCTTTTTATTTCTCTTAAGGCAATTTTTTATGGGTATTCCAAAAGAACTTACGGAAGCAGCAATTATTGACGGATGTTCCCATTATCGTGTTTATTTTCGAATCATCCTCCCGCTTGCTGTTCCTGCTTTAATGACCATGATTGTTTTTTCTTTCGTTTATATTTGGAATGACTATGCAAGTCCATTTATCTTTATTTCAAGCGAGAAGAAACAAATGGTAACCGTCGGRCTTCAATATTTTTCTACACAATATGGGTCCAATTATTCACTTCAAATGGCTGGGGCTTCTATTGTTATCTTATTGCCTGTACTACTTTTTGTTTTTGCACAAAAATTTTTCGTTGAGGGCATTACTTCAAGCGGTATCAAGGGATAAGCATAGAAATGAGGTACATTCATGAAGGTCTATCGAGAATTGATCAATAAGCGAAACGGATTTAGGCAATGGGACGGAGCATGGACCACGGAGCCAGCGTATTGTCGATTTTAAGTCCTTTTTGCTTGAAATAATAGGCCGTGAATAATATATGTATCGCCTAACGATTATAAAAACGAAAATTGACCCGGTTATCCATACATGAATGGACCTCCGGGTCTTTGCGTTCTGCTCACCCAAAAAAAACGGACACTCACCCAAAAAATAAGCACATTATGTTACTAGGGTTGATCTAGTTATAATACCTATATAGCTTTCACGTTATCTTAAGATATATACGACAATGGATGGGGGAGGCACAATATGAAAAACAGATTGCGGTATCTCAAATCAAGATTCCGTTTACAGCGGCTTCGAAGCCGGTTTCTCGTGGCTATGATCATCATCTCTTTACCTCCAATTATGATTGTAGGTTATATGTCTTTCGATATTGCCAAGAACACATTGATGGAAACGAATGCGCAAACCTATGAAAACCATTTGGAAACATCCAGTGAAGTGGCGGATTTATTATTTCGCAACATTATTAATATGAATCGTTCCATCGTGGTGAACAATGAGGTGAGGGAGGTTTTGTCGAACAGCAACACTGCACAGAGCACGGAACCTGAATTGACAAGTGAATGGACCTCCAATAGGCTGCAAAAAGCGATTAATAACAACCAGTTTGATACCAAGTTTGTAAACTCCATCTGTGTATTTAATTTGGAATTCAAGACTTTCTGTGCTGGACGCTCTGATGACGCAGGAGTTTATGAGAAGCCAGATAAAATCAAGCTCATCCAGCAAACGGATTGGTATACAAGTGCTTTACAAGATCAAGGAAAGGTTGTTTTTCTTGGCTATGATGTCCTCGATCATTCGAAGAATTCATTTTCCACAGTCAAATTATTTCGGGATGCATCAAGTCCAAGCGGACAAACGATTGGTCTACTAGTTGTGAATATCTCAACGGATATTTTCACCAATATTTTTAATGAAAACAGCAATGCCGGTGGTTTCATGGCGTTGGATAATTCTCCTGAAAGAAGTAAAGTCGTGTTTAATAACGGGTTAACCGATAATTCCACTCTCAAAGAAGGGGACAGTGAATCCCTTATTCACCAATTGATGCAAAGTGGTTATCTTGTTAGCCAATATAAGAACCAAACGACGGATTGGACATTTATTCATCTTATTAAAGTGAATGAGCTGCTTAAGCAATCGAATCAAATTCGGACAATCACAACACTCATTGCCGGTTCTATGGGCGTAATTGCGCTGTTGTATTCCATTTTTATATCTGGCAGTATTACCCGTCCGCTTCTACAGATCAAAAAAATGATGGTAGATTGGACGAAGGGAGCTAGAGAATTCGAAGAGACGTTTGAACAGGACGAGGTAGGGACGATCGGGGAAACCTTTAAACGCGTAGTCTCTGAAAATAAAGAATTAAATGAGCGGCTGATACATGCCCAATTAAAGGAGCGAGAGGCGGAGCTGCGGGCGCTGCAGGCGCAAATTAAGCCGCATTTTTTATATAACACCTTAGATTCGATCTATTGGATGGCGGCTTTGCAAAAGAATCATGATGTCGCTCAGATGGCGATTTCCTTATCGGAAAGCTTTAAATTAAGCCTAAATAAAGGAAAAGATACCATATCTGTTTATAAGGAACTAAAGCATATTGAGCATTACATGACCATTCAGAATATTCGTTATCATAATCGGTTTCAATATATAGAAGAGGTTGAGCCTGCCTTGATGGGGATGGAGATTATGAAGCTGCTGCTTCAACCTCTTGTTGAAAATGCCATTTATCATGGCCTAGAACCTAAAGTAGGCGAGGGTACAATTCGACTTACTGGGAAAAGGGATGATGGATATCTTGTTTTTACAGTGGAAGATAACGGAGTAGGAATAGCCGATTTGGCTGCAACGGAACAAGGTTATGGTTTGAAGAATGTTCGTGAACGATTGACCTTGTACTATGGAACGACCAGTTCATTAACAATTTCGAGTGTAGTCAATCAAGGTACTCAGATCCAAATTCGTTTTCAACTATTCGGTGAAAAGAGGGATACAGATGCTTAAGGCCGCGGTGTTTGATGATGAATATATTGTGCTTCAAGGCCTTCGTGAAATGATAGACTGGCCAAGCTTTGGCATTGAGCTCATTGGCACGGCTGATAATGGCCTATCTGCACTCGAATTATTTCGAGAGCATCAACCTCAGCTTATTTTCACGGATATACGGATGCCCGGTATGGATGGACTTCAGCTGATCGAAGAGATTATGCGAGAAGCGCCTGAAACGCTATGTATTGTGTTTAGTGGATTCAATGAGTTTGAATACGTGAAGAGAGCCATCAATCTAGGTGTTGCCGATTATTTAGAAAAGCCAATTACGATCCCAACGATTGAGAAAGCGATCCGCAAGGTGATGGATAAGATCAGCCAACAACAAGAAGTACTGGAGCTTAAGACGAAAGTAAGCAGCAGCCATCGCGAGCTTTTGGAGAAAGCGACATTCGATTTATTATTTATCGGCGCAGAAGCGGAAGCGAAGTGGCTAGACATTTATGGAGCGGTGGCGGAGTCTCTCGCAGGCGTGACCGTTCTTGCTACGGAATCCATTCAGTTGCACATGCCGGAGCATACGGACTATACGGTGATTCCGCTTCGGCATGGTGTTGAGAGATTACATGTATGTGTACATGCCCAGCAGCCAACCCCCGAGTTCTGGGAGCAGCTGCAATTGGAGTCCGAGCTAGCTGGCATCTCTGTGGGGAGCGGACGGACATATGCGGAGCTGAAAGATGCCGCGCAAAGCTTTAAAGAAGCGCTGCGTGCGTTGCGATCCGCTCATTTTCTGGGAGAAAAGGGGATCGTACGTTTTGAGGATTTGGGTGATTTGATTACCCGGCCCGAGGGTTTAAACGAACGAGAGGAAGCGATTATTCTGAGTTTGCGTTCTGGTAATAAGGCGGGCATGCTCGAGCAGATTGATCGTTTTATAGCTTGGATCCAAATGGAAAAACTGGATAGCGAAGTGGCTGAACATGAAATGCTTAAGCTGCTTTATTTGGCTCTGGAAGAAGCGAGAAAGTCAGTTGGCGACAAAACAAGTCATATACCTGAGGATTACCGTCCACATGTTGAATTTCGGGAAATGGCAGCAAGAGGGAAAATGACGGAATGGTTTCGCAGTCAACTTGAGATGATTGTTGGCAGTACGATGGATGCCCGTGAGCATTCAAGACATGCGTCCGTCACACGTGCTCGTACTTATATGGAGCAAAACTATACGCGAGATGTCACACTTCAAGAGGTAGCCGAGCATGTTGGCATGAATCCCACCTATTTCAGCGTGTTATTTAAGGAGGAAGTTGGCGAGTCCTACATTAAATATGTCACCCGCATGCGCATGGAGCTTGCTAAGACGCTGCTTAGCCGCGGTTTGAAAGTGAATGATGTGAGTGAGAAAGTTGGGTATCATACCTATAGACACTTCTCTGATGTATTTAAAAAATATACGGGACATACACCTGGACAATATAAAGATCAGTTAACCAATCCCTCGGGCATCTAAAAAATACGGACACGAATCAGAAGAATGACGCACTGCCTGAGGTTAGGAAAAGCGATTAAGATAAAAGCACGGGGAAAACGAACTCGTGCCTGAACATAGGAATCGATTGATCCTAACCAAGATGACTAAGGGGGATTTGAAGATGAGTACAAAGATAACAAAATGGGTTGCCGCAATGTCCACTTCGGTATTATTGGCTAGTGTGGTAGCAGGCTGTGGAACGACATCCACATCATCTGACGATACGAAAGGGAAAGCAACAGATGCGGGAACTAAAAAAACTGATGAAAAGGTAACCATTTCACTTCTAATTGATAATACTCAGGATTCTGTCAATGTTGCAAAAGGGATTGTCGCGGCATTCGAAAAAAAGTATCCGAACATTCATGTTGAAACAGAGACTCGCCCTGGCGGCGGAGAAGGCGATAATATCGTCAAAACCCGTCTAGCTACTGGAGATATGACCGACGTGTTTTTCTATAACAGTGGATCACTTATGCAAGCGCTTAATCCCGAACAAAATCTGCTTGATCTAACCAATGAACCTTTTCAAGCGAATGTGATTGATTCCTTTAAACCAACGGTTTCTTCTAAAGGGAAAGTTTATGCGGGCCCGATTGGCTCGACGATGGCTGGCGGCTGGTTCTACAACAAAAAGATTTATGCTGATCTCGGTCTCTCCGTGCCGAAAACATGGGCTGAATTGATGGCGAACAGTGAGAAAATTAAAGCAGCTGGTATCACGGCTGTCATCGGTTCTTACAAAGATGATTGGACATCACAATTGGTCGTACTAGCGGATTATTACAATGTCCAAGCCGCCAATCCGAAGTTTGCGGAAGATTATACAGCGAATAAAACCAAATATGCGAAGGATGCAGCGGCACTGAAAAGCTTCGAAAAGCTGGAAGAAATCGCGAAAAAGGGTTACATGAACAAAGATTTCTTAGCAACAACCTATGATGCGGGGTTGAAAATGCTAGCGGAAGGCAAAGGCGCTCAATATCCGATGCTATCTTTTGCAACACCAGCACTCCAGCAGAATTTCCCAGACAAAATGAAGGATATCGGTTTCTTTGCACAACCAGGGGATAGTGCAGCTACGAATGGTTTGACGGTGTGGATGCCAAGTGGTGCTTATATTTATAAAGCAACGAAACATGCGGAGCAGGCGAAGAAATTCGTTGAATTCATCGCTTCTATGGATGGTGTTGCTGCTCAGTCGGCTGCTTCTATGCCATCAGGTCCTTATGCGATTAAAGGTGCAAAGCTGCCGGATGACGTCGCGCAAGCGGTGAAAGATATGACGCCATACTTTGATGGCAACAAAACAGCACCAGCCTTGGAATTTGTATCTCCAATTAAAGGCGCAAGCTTGCCGCAAATTACTACTGAAGTCGGCGCAGCTATCAAAACAGGTAAACAAGGCGCAGAGGTTTATGATAAAGATGTTGAAAAACAAGCCAAGCAATTAGGTCTGCAAGGCTGGTAATAGTTAAAGATTAATCAGAAGGGAGTCGGCGATGCGAAATTCATGCAGGACCGGCTCTTTTCTCAAACTTAGGGGTGATTTCGGTGGCCAAGGTGTTCAAACGTACGTACTCATATGCTTTCCTTATTCCTGCAGCCATTATCTATGTATTGATTTTTATTTTTCCGACCATTATGTCTTTTTTCTTCAGTTTGACAAGATGGAATTTAACGAGTTGGACGTTTATCGGTTTGGATAACTTTAAAATGTTTTTCCAAGAAGCGTCGTTACTGATCGGATTTAAGAATACCCTCATTTATGCGGTAGTTACTTGTGTATTAAAGGTAGTTTTGGGATTGTTGCTTGGTGTTTTTCTAACTTCAAAAATAAGAGCCAAGGGATATCTGCGGTCTGTTATATTTTTCCCTACTTTGCTAAGTACCATTGCAGTCGGAATTACGTTCAGTATGATGATGCATCCGACACAAGGTTTAATTAATACAGCACTAGCAGCAATTGGGATTGTTGGTCCTGACTGGTTAGGCGATACCCGTATAGCGCTGCTGTCTGTTGCACTTGTAGATGTATGGAAAGGCGTGGGCTTTGCGACTGTTATTTATATCGCAGGAATTCTCTCCATTCCTCAGGAATACTATGAAGCACTCGAAATGGATGGTGGAGGCGCATTCCATAAGTTCTGGAATATTATTCTCCCGTTAAGCCGTCCGGCAACGAATTCGGTCATTATTTTATCCTTTATTGGTGGCTTGCGTTCCTTCGATCTCGTTTGGGCGATGACCAAAGGTGGACCTGGATTTACGACTGACCTTATCGCTTCCATTATTTACAAGCAGTACCAAGGTGGTTATTATGGGCTGGCTACGGCAGGAAACGTAATCTTATTCATCGTGGTAACGGCGTTAGCCCTTCCGCTGTATTCGTACCTGAATAGAAAAGAGGCGGAACTATGAGCAGAAAAATAAAAGGTTTAAGCATTGAAGTCATTGCCATTCTTCTGACCATTGTGATCTTCTGGATTCCGTTCTACTTTGTTGTCGTTAATGCGCTCAAGGATAAGAAAGAATCCTCCCTATTAAACTTAGCTTGGCCTTCTACCATTCATCTTTGGGATAATTTGAAAGAAGTCATTACAGCTCGGGATTACATGCTATTGCGAGCTTTTTATAACAGCACCTTGCTAACCGTTTTATCCATTATCGTGTTGATTCTTGTCTGTGCGATGGCAGGCTTTGTGATGCAGCGTAGAAGCGATCGTGCCACGCCATGGCTCAATTTCCTTGTCCTGTCTGGATTAATTATACCGCCAGCCATCGTACCCACGATCTGGGTATTGAATGGTCTTGGTTTGTTCAAAACGCTGCCAGGACTCGTTCTTGTCGAGGTTGCACTAGGATTTCCTTTCGGGGTTCTGTTGTACAAAGGCTTTATGTCAGGCATTCCACGTGAAGTCGATGAAGCTGCTGTGGTGGATGGAAGCAGTGGATTTGGGTTGTTCTACAGAATCATTCTGCCGCTTCTGCAGCCCGTAACGGCAACGATTATTGTCACGTCATCTGTCGGGATTTTTAACGACTTTACGAACCCTCTGTATTTCTTCCCGGGAGCTAAGAATGCGACTGTACAACTAACGTTGTACAACTTCCAAAGTCAATTTGTCACGCAATGGAATTTGCTATTTATGAATATTTTACTGATCACATTACCGCCTCTCGTCTTATTCATTTTCTTTAACAAAAAGATTGTAGCAGGTATGACAGCAGGTTCAGTTAAAGGCTAATCATGGGATCGTCAAAGAGGAGGACAACAATGGGGAATTTACAGGTTACGACGTTGAAATGTGAATATAGAACGAATCCGCTTGGTATTGGAGCGGGGAGTCCTCAGTTAAGCTGGCAAATTGAATCCGATCGCCGCGGCACACTGCAGCGTGGTTATCAGATCATCGTAGCTAAAGAAGATGCTGATTTTACAAAGCCAGTATGGGACACAGGCTATACGGAATCCGATCAATCGATTCAAATAGTTTATGGGGGACAGCAGCTACAGTCAAGAACTCGTTACCTATATAAAGTGAAAGTCTGGGATAACTTTGGTCGAGAATCCGCATGGAGTGAGGTCGCTTGGTGGGAGATGGGCTTGTTAGATCGAGCCGAATGGTCAGCCGATTGGGTCACACCTAACGAGAGTGAGATCGATTCACAGTCCGAGGCTGCCTTTCTACTCCGCAAGCAATTTGAGGTTAAGGGAACCATCCAATCTGCACGTATATATGCAACGGCGGCTGGCGTCTACGAGCTGTATCTAAATGGAACGCGTGTTTCTGATGAGTTATTGGCGCCAGGATGGACGAGTTATCCAACTCGTTTGCAAGTTCAAACCTATGATGTTACGGATTTGCTTCATCCAGAGGGCAATGGGATCGGGATTCTACTCGGTGACGGCTGGTACAAAAGCGGGATKGGCTTTGAGAATAAAAACTTTAAATACGGCGAACGTCGGGCTGTCCTCGCACAGCTGCATATTCGATATCAAGACGGTACAGAGACTGTTGTAGCCACGGATACGACATGGAAAGCTTCAACAGGTGCGATTCAGTATGCAACGATTTACCATGGTGAAACGTATGATGCACGTTTGGAGCAAGCTGGCTGGAGCTCGGCACGCTTCCGAGATGATGAGTGGAGATCCACGGAGATTTATTCAGATATCAGCTTTGATAGGCTGATACCACAAGAAAATGCACCGACACGTGTAACGGAAACGATACGTCMTATCGCTTATTTCATAACGCCTGCGGGCGATCATGTGCTCGATATGGGTCAAAATATGGTAGGCCGCATGCGCTTTACCGTAACCGCTCCTGCGGGTACGCGAATTGAGTTAAAGCATGCTGAAGTATTGGATAAAGAAGGCAATATTTATTTCGGCAACCTGCGGCCAGCGAAGCAGGTCGTGACCTATATTGCCAAGGGGAACGGCCCTGAAACCTATGCACCTCATTTCAGTTTCATGGGCTTTCGCTATGTGAAGGTTGAGGGCTTCCCAGGCCAAGAAAACGGCTTGCCGCTGGATGCTTTTGTCGGTGAAGTCATGCATACCGATATGGAGTCGACAGGCGAGTTCGAATGCTCGGATGCTAGAGTGAATCAGTTGCAACGCAACATTCGTTGGGGTCAACGAGGTAATTTCTTAGACGTACCGACGGATTGTCCGCAGCGTGACGAACGCTTAGGGTGGACGGGGGATGCACAGGTTTTCATCTCCACGGCGCTATTTAATTACCAAGGCGGTCCCTTCTTCACGAAATGGCTGCATGATGTGAAGGCTGAACAAAGACCCAATGGTGGGATTCCTTTTGTGGTCCCCGATGTTGTAGGCGGCGAGAATTCGGCTGCTTGKGGAGACGCTGCTGTGATCTGCCCTTGGACGGTTTATCAATATTATGGGGATAAACGTCTGCTTGCTGAACAATATGAAAGCATGAAAGGATGGATTTCTTACATCCGATCGCAAGGTGAGCAAGAATATTTATGGAACACAGGTTTCCATTTTGGCGATTGGCTTGCGCTGGATGCGAAAGAAAATAGCTACATCGGTGCGACTCCCGTAGCGCTAGTTGCAACGGCTTATTATGCCTATTCGACACGTATTGTTCGGGATGCGGCAAGAGCTCTAGGACATGAGGAAGAGGCACAATCCTTCGATGAGCTTTATCAAGGTATCATTCAAGCCTTCCAGGATGAATTTATAACGAAAAATGGACGCGTTGCAGCCCCGACGCAAACTGCGCATATCCTTGCGCTCGTTTTCGATTTGGTCGAGGACGAGGTGCGCGCAAGAGTCGCGAAGGATCTCAATGAACTCATTCTAGATAATGATTATCATTTATCAACGGGCTTCGTGGGCACACCGTACTTGTGCTTCGCGCTTTCGAATAACGGCTATCATGAAACAGCGGTTAAACTGCTGTTGCAAGAAAGCTATCCAGGGTGGCTGTATTCCGTTTCCAAGGGAGCGACAACCATCTGGGAGCATTGGGATAGCATTAAATCAGACGGTTCCTTCTGGAGCGATGATATGAACTCTTTTAACCACTATGCTTATGGCGCCATCGGAGACTGGATGTACCGCAAAATAGCCGGCTTGGATATGGACGTTACCGTACCAGCCTTCAAACGAATTCATATCGAGCCATTATTTGGACGGAATAGTCTCTCTTATGCCAAAGCAGCGCATACTTCGCTTTATGGACGAATTGAATCCGGTTGGCAGGTTGATCAGGGGCAAATTCAACTGATGGTTCGTGTTCCTGCTAATACAACTGCAGAAGTTATTCTTACGGGAGCTGCGCTTGGCAGCGTGCTAGAAGGGGGACTTTCCCTCGATACCTCGATCCCTGGCATTCAATCCATAAGTGAAGTCGAGCAAGGGGTTTGTGTCGTTCTTGGATCTGGAGATTATACGTTCAACTATACGAATCATGATTTATTCCGCGTAAAATTTAATGAACATTCGAGAATCAATGATGTGCTGGATCATGAAGCGGCAACGTCAATTTTCCGAAAACATATGTMAGCCTTATTCGAAGGTCCCTTTCTTAATTTCGTTCGCAAGTCGACGATCAAGCAGTTGGGGGAAAACACGATGACAGGCATAACGAAGCAACAAATGGATGCGATGCTCGCTGAACTAGTTCTCATATAAGTTATCCAGCCGCACAGATAGGAGTGTTTTAAGCGTAATGGGAATATATCAAAAATTTGTAGAAATAGCAGAAAAGCTAACTCCTGACTTGCACGAGTCTATGGTTAAGCCTAAATCAGTCATCGAGGTCGTAGCGGATGAAGAAGCTTTTCAAGGGTGGAGAACACAAGAAACGGAGAGTGTGGAAGCGTTAGAAGCAAAATCCTTCGGTAAGGATGATAGCTTCATTCTGGATTTTGGCGATCATCAGGTAGGTTATCTCTCCTTTGCGATTAAGTCTGTGGGCAGTCCTCAAGATGCCCCGCTCGGGCTGAAGCTCATCTTTGGCGAGATGCCATGTGAGGTGGCGGAATCTTTTGACAGTTATGAAGGTTGGTTGAGTAAATCCTGGCTTCAAGAAGAGACGATTTATATCGATGTTTTACCTACCGTTCTAAAACTGCCTCGTAGATATTGTTTCCGGTATGTGAAAATGATGATTATCGATACCTCCCGTAAGTTTACGGTCCAGTTTACCGATATTCATTGCACAGCGGTTACTTCTGCTGATGTGAGGGAATTAACTCCGCTGCCCGCCAATGTTCCGGCTGACTTACAAGTTATCGATGCCATTAGTATTAAGACGCTTCAAGACTGCATGCAAACGGTATTCGAGGACGGACCGAAGCGGGACCGCAGGTTGTGGATCGGGGATTTAAGACTCCAAGCTTTGGCGAACTATCAAACCTTCCATCATCATGATCTGGTGAAGCGATGCTTATATTTGTTTGGCGGTATGACACTTGAAGACGGTGCTGTTGGGGCTTGTGTCTTTGAAAAGCCCAATCCGTTAGTCGATGATACGCGGCTTTATGATTATTCGCTCTTTTTCGTAGCTACCTTATTCGATTATTATGAAGCATCCAAGGATAGAGAAGCACTAGTAGATTTATGGCCAGTTGCCTTTGAACAAATAGAGATCGGATTAGGTCGATTAGATGCTTACGGAGTGGTGCGTGATGATGAAACCTGGTGGTGCTTCACGGATTGGCATCCGGAGCTAAATAAACAAGCATCTGCGCAAGCTATTTTGCTGTATTGTCTCAAAAGGGGCTTTGGATTGGCGAAAGAGCTGGGAAAAAGTCAAGAAGCAGCATTCATTTCAGAACAAATTGATCGTGTGACAAGCAGCGCACTGCAGTATTTATGGGACGAGAAAACTGGATTCTTTGTAAGTGGAGCAACAAAGCAGGTTTCATGGGCATCTCAGGTGTGGATGGCATTGGCAGGCGTGTTGAACGGGGTAGAAAATGGTCATTTGATGGATCGACTATTGGAGTCCCCGCCAGAAATCGGAATGACAACGCCTTATATGTATCATCATTTCATTGAAGCTTTATTTGAAAGCGGTAGACCTGAACAAGCGATTGAGCAAATCAGAGCGTATTGGGGCGAAATGGTCAAAGACGGAGCGGATTGCTTCTGGGAAATCTATAACCCCAACGATAAAAAGCTATCACCCTATGGCAGTAATTTAATTAATAGCTATTGTCATGCATGGAGCTGTACACCGACGTACTTTATTCGCAAGTATTTACTGTAACGGGAGGCTGCACGCGAAATGAAAGATGATCAACTTCGTCAAAAACCATTTTATTTATCAGAGTCTGACATTTCTTGGGTAAAGGAAACGAGAGATGGGCTCAGCTTGGAAGAAAAAGTTGGGCAGTTGTTCGTTGTGGTTCAAAAGCCATTTTCACCGGAGCCTGAGGATTTACTAAGCATTAAACCAGGTGGCGTGCATCTCTTTGCTTTTAGTCCTGATGCGACAAAGGTCAATCAACAATCGAAAATAGCGGATATGCAGAGCCGAAGCAAGCTGCCTTTGCTGGTGACAGGAGATTTAGAGTCTGGCGGATTTGGCGGCGCCGTTGACGGAACGAATCTGGGCATGAACATGCAGGTTGCAGCTACGGGCAAGCCAGAACTGGCGGAAGCTTTTGGTAAAGGTATAGAAGCTGAAGGCTCGGCAATCGGCTTTAACTGGGTACTCGGGCCGGTGCTGGATATTAACTATAATCATCAAAATCCGATCGTCAATACACGTGCCTTCGGAGATACACTTGAGGTGGTAGAAACGTACGCAATGCCAGTTGTAGAGGGTGTACAGGAAAGCGGGAGAATGGCAGCTTGCGTGAAACATTGGCCAGGTGACGGGATGGATGACCGCGATCAGCATAAAGTGCTGACGGTTAATTCCATGCCGATGCAGCAGTGGCGCGAAACCTATGGTCGTGTATATCGTTCAGCTTTTTATGCCGGTGTCAAAAGTGTAATGAGCGCGCATATTGCACTTCCCGCTTACTATGAGGAGCTTGGCATTCACGATGTTAGAAAGCAGCATACGCCAGGTTCGCTTTCCTATGAACTAAACGTGAAGCTGCTTAGAGAAGAACTAGGTTTTAACGGGTTAATCATTTCCGACGCGACAGCGATGGTCGGCATGACGAGTTGGGGACCGCGACATGAAATCGTTCCTGGCTGTATCGCTTCTGGTGTGGATATGTTTCTATTCACAGCAGATCTCCAATATGACTTTGAAGCCATGCTTCAGGGGGTCAAAGATGGCGTTATTACAGAGGAACGTTTGAATGATGCGGTGACGAGGGTACTGGCTCTAAAAGCTTCGTTGGGTCTGCATCTGGAAAGACCAGCGCAGCAAGATTTAGCTTGTGTAGGATCTGACAAGCATATGAAATTAGCCCAAGAATTAGCTCGAACCTCAGTGACRCTAGTGAAGGACACGCAAAACTTACTGCCCATTTCCACTGAAAAACATAAGAGAGTTCTTCTCATTGCTTCTGGGAGTGAAGGCTCCTTATTCACAGAGAATGGTGCAGGAGGTAGTCTCTTTGAACAGATGTTGGTGAATGAAGGGTTTGAAGTGGTTAGAAATTACCATCTCAAACAGGACAATAATGACATCGATTTGGTCATCTACGTGACGCAGCGCTCGCCGGGCTTTATGCAGAATTCCCTGCGTATGTCACCGGAAGAGGCGGGAGGTATCTTTACATGGTATCCTACCTACGTTCCAACCTTATTCATTTCACTTGGTAACCCGTATACTTTATATGAGATGCCCACAATGCCGACAATGATTAATGGCTATAATGCTTCAGCGATTGTTCAAAGGGAAATTCTGAATTGTTTGCTGGGCAAACAACCCTTTTTAGGTACATCGCCTGTTGATGCATTTTGTGGCTCGGCATGGGCTCGGTTTTAAATGGTGTAGTGGGCACCGTTCTTCTTGTACTTAGTATTCAAACGCAAGCCGATGCATTGACGTGTAGATCCAATCAAGTCCGCCTAACTAGCGGGCTTTTTTGTTTTGGGGATGCAGGAAACCTCTCCAAGTGTTTTGTTCAAAAAGTGCTTAGAAAGCATTTTTATGCTTTGTTTTGCTGTTTTACTTCTGAATTGGCAGTGTGTACTAGCAGTCTTTCCATGCAAATATTAGCGTTTTCGTTTGTGGAAGGAATATGTGTAGGGTATACGCAGATTAGAATATAGATATGCTGAACGACAGATGAGTCTCGTTGATATCCTGTATATTCCTTTATTTTAAAAGGTTTTCTGGCTACAAATTTATTTCGCAATAAATGGAAATTCACTCTTTTTAGCGTGCATGTTTAATAAAACAGGGAGAGATTTGTAATCATTTTATCTGTATTAAAAGAGCAAAAAGTATAGATGATTTGTAAACTAATAAAAAGCATAATAAATAAATATATTGTAAAAAACAGCATTATATATTGCTTGATATTGCTGTTATTACTATACTGAACAAGGAGAAACATGAATAAGTGGGAGGAGAAAATGATTGTTATTTTAAACGGTATGTTAGGTAAACGGCTGGTTAAATGTCTTCTGTCACTATGGYTGCTAGTTGTCATTTGGCCTGTACATTCAGCTAGCGCACATATGGCGACGACAGGATATTCGGATGTAACTATTGACAATTCTACCATTCGCTATCAGTTATATCTGGACCCGGAAGAGTATGCTCAATGGCTTGATAGCAAATCCAACAAGTCAACGTACGTTTTCGATCCTGCTGCGCCACAACAGTCTGCCTGGAAAATTGATGATGTGCAGCGAATGATTACGGAGGGGCTTTTTGTAAATAGCGCGAATGTGACCGAATCAGCTACTTTACAGGGAGTAACACTTAAGCAGAGGGAAAATCGTTCCTATATGATGATCGATTTGGTTTATGATTTCCCTGATGCAATCCAGGATTATGCCATTAACTATGAGTTGTTTTTTGATGATTTGGATCCTCAACATCAAAATTTCACGAAAATCCACTACAAGGGCAGCTCGGTAGATATGATTTTTAACAAAGATCACCGACTTGTGGCGGAAGAAGCTGAGGGGATGAAATCTGGGAACAGGAGCCTAATGCTGCCCGATTGGTTGGTGTCGATAGTTGAATATATCGGAATTGGTGTCCACCACATTTGGACCGGAATTGATCATTTACTCTTCGTTACCGCTCTTATCATACTTCCGCAACGCAAGCGAGACTATTTGAAGACTTTGACGGCATTTACGATTGGTCACAGCATTACGCTTATTCTAGCTTCTCTCAAGATTGTTAATATCCCGTCATCTGTAGTTGAACCTTTAATTGCACTGAGCATCGTGTATGTGGCAGTAGAAAATATATGGTTAAGGAAGATCAATAAGCGTTGGGCATTGTCTCTTGGTTTTGGACTTATCCATGGTTTAGGATTCGCTGAGGTGCTGCGAGATGCATTTCTGAATCATTTTATCTTATCTATATTCTCCTTCAATGTGGGGGTCGAGATCGGACAGATCGGTGTATGGCTTGTCTTGCTGCCGATTGTCGTCTTTGCATCAAAATGGCGCAACTATCGCTATGCCCTAGGCATTGCATCAGGGTTGATTGCGCTGATGGGAGCAATATGGGTCGTGGAGCGAACTCTGCTTTAAATTTGCTAGTATGTGGTTACAAGAAACGAAATATGGACAAGGGAGTGAATATGTATGTGGCATGATAGCAATCAAACATTGGTCAGACTGAAGAAGGGAATAGCTCTACTTAGCACGATGACGATGTTGTTGGCGAGTATCGGGGGAATGACACAGCCTGTTGCAGCAGCAGCGGATTACGAACTTCAATTGAACCTTAATTTTGATAACAGTACGATAGCAGACAGTTCAGGAAAGAATCTTGCAGGGACGCTAACCGGTACGCCTAGTTATGTGGACGGTGTTTCTGGAAAAGCCATGTATTTTAAAGGTAATTCCTTTATTGACATGGGTAAACCGGCTGAGCTGCAATTCGGCACCAGTACCAATTTCTCCATCGCTTTCTGGATAGATAATAAAGATACATCGAATACCAACATTGTATCCAACAAAAATTGGTCGAGTGGCGCCAATACGGGGTTTGCGATCACGCCATGGTGGAATACGGTCAATACCGATAAAGTGAATTTTACGGCGGCGGGCAAAACAAGGCTGGATTTATTTGCAGCTCCTACCTTCGCCAACAAAGGCTGGACGTTCATGGCCTACACCTATGACAGAAACGGTATGCTGACGGTATATCAGAACAACGTGAAAATCGGTGAACTTAACATCAGTTCCCATAAGAATGCAACCATTGATTCTCTAAACTTCGTTATTGGTGCTGATGGAAATAAAAATCTAACTTTCTCCTTGAAAGACGCCAAACTYGATGAGTTCCGGGTCTATAAGGGGCTAATCGATCAGGCTGAGATGGATAAGTTGTATATGGATGGTGTTCCGAAATTAACGATTACCAAAGTTGAAACGGCAATTAGCGATGCAAGAGCGAGTGATTTGGTATATCCAGAAAGTGCCTATGACAAGCTCGGACAGGATCTTGCTGCTTTCAAAAGCGGAATTGATGCAGCAGCATCCACTTCTGAGAAGGTCGCCATGGTAGCTGCGCTTGAGCGATCGTTGGCTGCTTTCCAGGCTGCAGGACTTTCCAATGTCGTGTATTTGGATTTTGATGACGAGACAGCGACAGACCGTTCCGGAAAAGGGAATAACGGAGTGCTGAACGGGGCGCCGACTTTTACAGAAGGTGTCCTCGGGAAAGCCATGTATTTTAAAKGGAATAGTTATATTGATATGGGGAAGCCGGCTGCCCTGCAATTTGGCGCTAACATGAACTTCTCTATAGCCTATTGGATCGATAATAAAGATACAACGAATACGGCTGTTGTATCTAACAAAAACTGGTCAACTGGCGCGAATACCGGTTTTACGATCTCGACATGGTGGGAGCAAGCCAATAAGGATAAAGTGAATTTTACGGCAGCAGGCAAAACGAGAATTGATACCTGGGCAACAACCGTAGCTGGCAAAGGCTGGACGTTCATGGTGTATACCTATGACAGAAACGGCATGCTGACGGTGTACCAAAACAACGTTAAAGTTAGTGAGGTTGATATCTCCGGTGTTAAGGGGGCATCAATCGACTCGCTAAATTTCGTCATTGGGACTGACGGAGCTAAAAACGTGAGCTTTAACTTGAAGGATGCCAAGTTGGACGAGTTTCGCGTATACCGTGGCATCATTAACCAGAACGAGCGGGAAAGTCTGCAGAGAGATGTGTTCGCCAAGCAGTTAGCCGAAAAGGTAGAAAAGTCGATAGATGATGCTAACGCAAGCGGTATAATTTTTCCGCAAACTGCTTATGATCAGATCGGGCAAGCACTTGCTCGGTATAAAACGAATTTGGATACAACGTCCGCTGAGAGCACGAAGACGCTGATGGACGAACTGAGCGCTTCACTACAAGCGTTCGAGGATTCACCAGGCGTTATCTCAGGTCCAGACTTGCTCCATATGGATTTTACGCAATCCGTTGGCAGTGATAGCAGTCCTGGCCAGCATGTAGGCAGTGCGGTCGGAGCGCCAGTGATGTACGATCATCCCCTTTTTGCCAAACCAGTATTGGCGCTTGATGGAATTGATTCGTATGTCCGCATACCAAATGAGACTAAACTAAGTCCGAAGCAAATGTCGATGGCTGCTTCATTCTCACTCGATACACTCAGTCGTACGCAAACGATAATAGGGAAAACGCATGAATCGGATTATTCAATGGCTTTCAATCCAATTTCCAAGAAACTCGAAGCCATGTTTTATGTGAAAGAGGATGCTGGCACAGAAGGTTATGTTACTGTCGATAGCGGTAAACCGTTGGAGGCGAATAAAATCTATTATGCGTTGGCGACATATGATGGAGCGACTGCAAAGCTTTATATCAATGGCGAAGAAACGATGTCCAGATCCAGAGTAGGTGAGATCGGAGGCGCAACGAAAGTTGATTTGGCCATCGGGGCCAGCGCGAATCCGGTTGGAGCTCAAGACTACATGCAAGGCAAGATCGGTCTGGTGCAGTTGTACAGCCAAGCTGTAAATGCGTTTAAAGCCAAATTCTTGTATAAGCAGTATGTACGCGATTATGCATCAACGGTCACGTCCATTCGCTTGGATGTTCCCACCAACTGGGTCGTTGGACAATCAGGACAAGCTGTCCTCCAACTGATCGACAACTCGGCCAATGAAGTTAAGGCCAAGCAGCAAGCCATTGTCTATCAAAGTCAACATCCAGAAGTAGCGACCGTCAATGCTCAGGGCATCATCGTACCGATAGCTCCAGGCAAGTCTCTGATTACGGCACAGTTAGGCACATTCAGTGCTTCAGTCGAGATTACAGTGAGAGCAAAAGTACGGCAGTATCTTCAGATTGATGGTCCGCAAACGATGCAACCAGGGGACGTTGCCAATCTGCAAGCCAAATTTATTAATAATGATGGCAGTATGGATTCCGTTACGTTGGCAACTTATTCATCGGATAATCCAAACGTTATCCAAGTTGATGCGAGTGGAAAGGTCAGAGCGATAGCTCCTGGTACTGCACTCATTCATGTTGAAGCAAATGGATTAACAGCGGACCTGATGATCGTCGTAGCATTTACGCCACCTGTCGGTGAGCCAGGCAAGTCTCACATCATCTCACTTCAATTTGCCGGTCCACACACACTTAAAGTGGGGGATACAGCATCAACCGTTATTCAAGCTGTATATGATGATAATTCACTCTTCCCTGTAAACCAGTATGTTAGTTATCGAAGCGACAACCCAAGCGTCGTTCAAATCGATGCTGTAACGGGAGAGTTAACAGCTTTAACGTCAGGAGTAGCACGACTTTATGCCACCTACCAAGGGTTTGCTGCCAATTATGCGATAGCTGTGGTCCCAAATCAAGGACCTCTTCTGCAGGGTGTTAATCTTACTGCTCCTGCGAGCATGAAAGTTGGCGAGCAAGTTTCCTTACAAGCGCAAGCCATCTACGATCATGCAGATCCAATCGAAATTGCTTCAATGGCAGAATGGACTGTGGAGGATTCTTCCATTCTAAGCATAGATTCACAAGGCAGGTTGACTGGACTAAAGCAAGGAACGACGGTAGTCACCGTAGTTTATCAGGATAAAGCTGCACAGTCGTCCATTCGTGTGCTCGATGTAGATAATGGAAGTGGCGGCGGTGGAGGAGATTCTTCTTATGAAGGTAACTCTTCAGGCTCGTCCAATCCTACGGATCATAAGCCGGGTTCAACGCTTGTAACAGATGAACAACTCCAAGGGCTGTCAGGGAATATCCGTGTTGATATCGCGTCAGATATTACACAAGTTTTGTTCCCGGCTTTGGCAAGCAAATTGTCGGGCAGCCAAGTGGTTTCAATTGGGCAAGATGACCTTTCCCTTCATGTGAGCGGAAAACTGTTGCAATCGGCAGCAAAGGAAATGGTACTTAAAACTGCGGGCGAAGGCAAACTTGCCGTATCGTTTCCGGCCATGTCTGAGCAAGACCAACAGAAATGGGAGAATACATTGAAACAAGATGCAGGAGCGATGTCACTAGTCTCCCGCATATATGATTTCTCAGCTGAACTGCAAATGGCTAACGGACAGAAGATCGCTACGGAATTGCCTCAAGGCTCTGTGCAAATTGAGTTCGTTGTACCTCAAGGCGCGGACAAGGAATTGCTTGGTGTGTATCAACTATTCCAAGATGGAAGCACGAAATACGTGGGAGGTCATCTGACAGATCGAGGCATTGAGTCTAATTTAGATAATAATGGTAAATATGCTGTGTTATCGTATAAAAAAACGTATAGCGATGTCCCTGTCGAGCACTGGGCATTCCGGACCATTCAGGTCATGAGCGCTAATCATACGGTTAAGGGGGTAAGTGATCAATATTTCCAACCTGAGCGAAGTATCACAAGAGCGGAATTTGTTGCGCTGTTGGTTAACTCGCTAGAACTTAAGCCGAGCAAAGCTGAGAAGTTTACGGATGTGCCAAGCAGCGCTTGGTATGCAGCATATATAGATTCGGCGGCGGGGGCAGGGTTGATTGACGGCAAGGGAGACAGCTTATTCAAGCCGGATGCGGAGATCAGCCGAGAAGAAATGGCGGTTCTACTTGTACGAGCTTATGAGCGTAAGTATGGCAAGGTGGAGCTTAAGCAAGCTTCCATTTTCCTAGACATGGATCAGACTTCAACATGGGCGCGCGATTCCGTTCAGATGGCAGCACAATTAGGCCTGTTGAATGGTCGAGGTAATGGTGCATTTGTTCCTGAGGAGCCATCCAAACGGGCAGAAGCGGTACAAGTCATGATGAAATTGCAAGCGAAATAGGCATTCATATTAAAGATAAAGGAGTGACCAGCTTTGAAAATGGGTTTATGGAAAAAACGAATAATGGTCATACTGCTGCTCGCGCTATTCCTCCAAATCCTACAGCCTGTCGGCGTATTGCCTACTAGCACTGCGACTGCAGCGGTTACCGCCAATTGGGCGGATACGGATCGGAATTACCGAATCATGATAAGTTTCGACAATCAAGCGGCATTGGAAGATTTGCAGGATTTCCCAGTTCCTGTGAAGCTTGATGCTTCCAAAATCAATTACACGGTCACCAATCAAGATGACTTGCATTTCTTCAATGACGATCAATCGGTACAATTGCTGTATGAAGTTGAGAAATGGGATCCGCAAGGCGAAAGCATCGTATGGGTGACAGTGCCAAAGATTCGCTCGGCATCCAGCACGGATCATATGTGGCTTTATTACGGCGGAAGCTCTCTCAAGACGAACGATCAGTTGCAAGCTTGGAATTCGGACTTCTTGTTAGTCTATCACTTCGGTCAACGGATTGTGGACAATTATGCTAACCCGAGTCAAGTGGAGCAGTTCAAGGATTCTACGTCAAATGCCAACATCGGCTTGCGCCAAGCGAAAAGTGCCACAACAAGCGGCACGGCCTACACACTGGAGGGTGAAGATCCTAAATATCATAGGGTTGGACGCTATTTTGAGAATAGCTTGGGGACAATCTATCCAGCCAATACAACCAACAATGGGAATATAGGCGACGGAGAGCCGCAAATCACGATTTCCGGTTGGGCGCGATTAGCTCAGGGGAAAGTAGCGGGCAGTATGTTGGTTCGGGAAAATGCGTATTGGTTAAAAGCGGTGGCCGGCAAATGGATGGCTAACGTCTTTACCGATGCAACGGATAATAACTTAAATGGTCAAACAGCAAGCCTGCAATTAAATGGAGGGGCTACTGATTACAATTGGACGTACCTCTCGCTGACCTATAATAGCTCACTTGCAGGCAATAACCTGATTTTGTATCGCGATGGAGTCAAGGTTGCCGAGGGTCGGCGCACAGGAAATATTAAGGCGGGCAGCGCCTTAACGATAGGAGGCAGTTCATTCAAAGGAGGGATCGATGAAGCACGAATATCCCGAACGGCTAGAAGCGCTTCATGGGTACAAGCTGAATATTTGAGTATGATGGATACCTTTCTTATTTACGGAGAAGCGGAATCCCAGAATGCCGCTTTACAGATGACGGTTTTTCAACCCAAAGAAGGGGCTACATATTATTCACCTGATCTTACGTTCAGTGGATTTATTAGTCAGTCTGCTGTCATTACCTACAGGTTAGACGGCGGTGCGCCAGTTACGATCAGCTCCCAATCAACAGCATTCCAAACGACGTTATTATCGTTGAAAAGCGGCCAGCATACGCTTGCAATTGACGCTGTCGCTACTTCCAACTCCCAGTTGGTAGTCAGTAAGCGTATTGCATTCCAGATTGATGGAAGCAAGTTGAAGCCGATTGTTACACTGAAAGGTGCTGACGGTGAGATTGTCGATGCCAACGGGAAAGTGTCATTGAAAGCTGATGTAATCGAACCGACGGACGATACGATGGATCTCGCATTTTACGAGAAAAATGTACAATTTGTAAGCGATTTTCAAACGAATTCGTCGACGAACAAAGCGTATGATTTCACAAATTCCATGGATCCGCCGAAAACTGACGCGATTACCGTGGAACAGCCGTTGCCGGATAACGCTTTAAAGTCGATACAGGCTTCTGATAGTTCTTACTATAGTACGCAATCTTTGAAAAATTATCCATATCAACGGTTCGATATGACCGTTGAAGGTGATCTATCCCAGATAGATGAGTTGGAAGTAACTTGGCAAGGACATTCCAAGCAACAAGTAATGATCTATGCATGGGACTTTATCGCTAGTAAATGGAAACAAGTTGCGATGAAGGTGGGAAATGCGAACAACAGCGATTTCGAACTCACAGCTATTTTAGATACAGCAACGATGGTGGATGCGAATAAGAAAGTGAAACTGTATGTTGCAGCTACACAGCAGAATACCATGCTCCCAGGGCAGAAGCCGGAACGTGACCAGTATGATTTCTCCTTCGCGTGGATGACGGATACGCAAATGGAAGCACAGGACTTTCCGGATGTTTACGACAAAATGACCCAGTGGGTTGCAGACAATAAAGATAGTAAAAACATTCAATATGTCGTCCATACCGGAGATATTGTCAATGTTGCTACGTCTGATCCTCAATGGGTAAATGCGGATCGCAGTATGAAAATATTGGATGACGCTAATGTGCGATATGGTGTACTTGCCGGTAATCATGACGTAAATTCACCTTATACGAATACAAGCTCAAGTCAGTTATATTATAAATATTTCGGTGAGGATCGATTTAAGAACAAACCTTATTACGGAGGAACTGATCGTAATAATAAAAACCATTATGATTTAATTTCTGCTGGCGGCATGGATTTTATTATCGTCTATCTGAGCTGGGGTGTTGATCAAGCTTCCATCGACTGGGCGAATGATGTGCTCAGCCGGTACAAGGATCGCAAAGCCATCGTTACTACGCATTCGTACTTGTTATATGATACAGGCAACTATGATACGCAAGATTTTGGCGGACAAAAAATTATGGAAAAAGTCATTGCACCGAACAGCAATGTCTTCATGGTGCTATGCGGACATCGTCAAGCTGCCTTCTATAATGTGAAGCGTATTGACGGGAAAGTCGTCTATGAATTGCTGCATGATTATCAGGATACGTCGTTAGGCGGAGCAGCTTACTTGCGAATGCTTTATTTTGATGTTAAAAAACAGTTGGTTTATATGGTTCCTTACTCGACGATAACGAATGATAACTATGGCTTTTTTCAAGAGCAATATGAAACGTATACGTTGCCGCTTAACACGGATATTGGCGATATCGAGTTGGCGACAGGTTATATCGGTCTCAAAGGAAGCAAAATACAGCAACTTGCAGCAGCTCAGCCTATCGTGAGCGGTGGACAATCAGCGTGGGAATGGTCAGGGCTGACTACAAACTCGACCTATTCCTGGTACGCGGAAGCGACGGATTCGTATGGGAATACGACGAAATCGGTGGAGAAGACGTTTACTTTGAAGGATTCACCGGTGACGTCGATCCGTTTGAAGGGACTTGCGCCAATGAAGATTGGTGAGCAGAGAAGCACGGTTGTCGAGGCGACTTACCAGAATGGTAAAGTGGTGGAAACTACGGAGGGATACTCGTTTACCAGCAGCAATTCGGCTGTTGCTTCCATTACGGGAGCGGGAGTGGTAACCGCTCATTCGCGAGGTGAGACCATCATCACAGCGACGAATGGGGATGTATCAGGTTCTTATAAGTTGATTGTGCAAGACCCGTCAACGGCAGGGGCTGTTATGCAATCACTGCAGATTGATGGCTTGAAGCAGGCGATGGTTGGGGATCATCTGCAAACGGTTGTCACAGCCGTATATAGCGACAGCAGCAGCTCGGTGCTGCTCGATGCTAATCTCCTAGCACCGTCTGGATTAAACTTGTTCATTTCGGATGAAACGGTAGCGGCGCTAGATCGAAGGTCAGGTGCGGTTACTGCGCTGAAAGCAGGCCAGACGGTTATCACGGCTACGTATCAGCAGTTGAGCACCAACTATACGATTAACGTTCGAGACGATTCGATCCTGACTCCTCCAGAGCTAATAAAGTTGGAGATTACTGGGTTGAATCCATTGAAAATCGGAGAAAAAGCGAAAGTGAAATTGCTGGGAACGTATAGTGATCAGAAACTAGAGACGATTACTGAGGATTTGCAGTTTGCCAGCAGCGATGAAAGCATCGCCTCGGTCGATGCCGATGGGCTTGTAACAGCGAAAAAACAAGGAACGGTAACGATCACAACTTTTCATCATGAGCTTAAGGCTACCTATGAGCTGACCGTAAGGGCAGCTGATACAGGCGGCAATTCGGGATCACCAGGCGGCGGCACGGGTGGAGGATCTGGCGGGCAAAGCGGCCTTATACCGACGGATACTCATCTTGTTTCCGAGCCATTTGTACAGGTTATTAAACCTGATGATTTAACTCTTAAGAATGAACAGGGCACAGCCACGATTCGAGTGGAAGAGGGGAAATCCCAAGTTGCTGTTCCGTATGAAGCAGCTGCAGGGTTTACCGGGGATCATCTTCAGCTTGTATTTGATTGGGGATCGGCAAAAGTTTCGATGAAAGCCATTCGCGAAGCCGGCTCCAGTCTTGATGACGAGAATAGGAAAAAAAGCTCGCTTGTGTTGACTTACAATTCGATCACTGATGAGTTGCTGGGTGGCATGCAATCGGATTCCAGCCAAAGAACGGTGTTCTTAACCCCGGTAGTCCAAGTGAACTGGCAATTCCCGACGAACGGTAGCAAAGGATTGCAGGAGCCAAACAAGAACTTCACACCTATACAACTAAGTATGAAAGTACCTCCGCAAGGAAATGCCAAACGGGCAGGACTATACAAGGTTTATGAGGATGGTAGTCTGGCATATCAGTCGGAAAATATGGCATGGGATAAGCCAGAAGCTGTGTTTAACGTGTCAAATGGAGGCTCCTACGTTGTTCTGGATTACAATGTGAAATACCAAGATACCGGCGGCCACTGGGCAGCGGAAGTCATCGGTGACTTGGCAGCTAGACATATTTTTGAAGATATCGTGGCTGAACCGATTGTAAAAGGGAAAGAGACCAGTCAATTCGAACCAGACAAACGTGTCACACGGGCTGAATTCGCTGCACTTCTTGTCCGTGCGATTGGCCTATCAGGGTCAATTAAAAGTAATTTCGATGATGTTCCGAGCACAGCCTGGTACGGCCAAGATGTTGCAGCTGCTGTGGAGAGTGGCGTTGTACAAGGTGTTAGTGACTCGAGCTTCTCGCCAGATGATCTGGTAACCCGTGAGCAGATGGCTGTCATGTTGATGCGTGCGTGGGCAATTATGCCTAGACATGCCTTGTCAGATCCACGTGCAATTCAATTTCAAGATCAAGACGAGATATCGTCATGGGCGAAGCAGGCTATTCGAGATGCAGCTTCAATCGGGCTGCTGAATGGAACGGGAGAAGGGCAGTTCTCGCCAAAAGGCAATACTTCTCGAGCGGAAACTGTTCAAGCTATACACAATTATTTATTTGGGAAATGAAATTGAAAGATGCTTACAGAGAACGCATGTTCTTTGTAAGCATCTTTTTTTGCTTAGAATATGCTTGATGGTTTCCATGACTAGGGGCGCGCGCGACATGATGTCAAATGTCACATTTACTAGATTAAGCATTTTTGTTAGGATAGATAGATACAATGCAGATGGATGCGTTAACACGGAGGAGATACGAAATGCTTGCACCAGAAAGGCATCGATTAATATTATTGGAGCTAGAATCCAAGKGGCAAGTCACGGTTGTCGAATTAAAGTCATTATTGCAAGTTTCCCTTGATACTGTTCGTAGGGATCTAGAACGTCTGGAACAAGAAGATAAGCTTCAGCGTGTACATGGGGGAGCTGTTTCCAAAAGAGAAGAGTTGGCTACGAATCAAGCTTTCTTTAAGCGAAAGATTACGCAGAACGAAAGGAAGCAGGAATTAGCCGCGTATGCTGTTGAACTGGTGAGAGAGTATCAAGCTGTTTCTCTCAATGCTGGCACGACGAATATTGAGGTTGCCAAGCGACTCGCTGCTCGTTTTGAGAAGCTTACCGTCATAACGAATTCGCTTCKGATCGCAGATATTTTGGCCCAGAAGAAGGGCTTCACGGTTATCATTCCAGGAGGCTATTTGAATCATGAGGAGTTCTCCTTGTACGGCCGCTCGATTGAACAAGAAATTATGAGCTTTAATATCGACTTTGCATTTATTAGTATTAATGCGATATCCCTTGAGAAAGGGCTGACCGATTTTCGCCAGGGCGAAGATGGGGTCATTAATGCCATGCTAAAGAGCGCCAAGCGGAAGGTCGTCGTAGCGGATTCGAGCAAATTCGAAACGGTATCGTACCTGAACATTTGTGGATTGGATCAGATTGATACGATTGTAACCGATTCTTATATGGATACTGATCTTCTTGAGATGTATAAAAAACAACATATTTCCATTATAAACGCAGGCTAATCGCAGCTTGCCGCAATAACTGGAAAATCTCCATCTAAATCAGACCATTTGACCTATATTCAGAGAATAACTGTAAAAACTCCAGCTAGTTTCAACCATTTGCTCGCTTTTCACGACAAAGGTGAAATTTAACTGGAGTTTTTCCATCTAGATGGAAAAATCAGCCGAATCGAGCGGAATTAGATGTAGCTTTTCCATCTAATCACATCCATGATTGCGAGATGCGAGAAGGATGACAGCTGTATGAGTTCAGTCGTTTTCTTTAACAAAACGCAAGTTTAAATGACTTGCGTTTTTATTATGTTTTCCCAGTGTTAAAAACAGCATATAACAGCACATAATTGTTAATTTCACGTAAATTATCGCAAAATCTATTGCGTGTTTGCGTTGTGTCGATCTATAATTGAAAATATCAAAGCCACCAAGAAATGAGGAGTCATGTTGATTCACACAGAAAGCATAAAAGCTGTTATTTTTGATTGGGCAGGAACCGTAATTGATTACGGATGCTTTGCACCCATGCACGCATTTATTCAAACTTTTGAAGAAGCGGGAGTACCAGTCACGGATCGGGAAGCAAGAATTCCAATGGGTCTTCTGAAATGGGATCATATTCACGCTATTTTGGAGATGGAAAGAGTCAAACAGGCATGGATTGACGCGTATGGAACGCACCCCGTTAAGGAAGATGTTGATCGTCTTTATGTTCGATTCGAAGCCATCTTGATGGATTCCTTGAAAACTTATACTGATCCGATTCCGGGAGCTTTAGAAACGGTGGAAACCCTTCGTAATGCAGGGCTTGCCATCGGATCGACGACGGGATATACAGCAAGCATGATGGCGGTTATCGTACCGGAAGCTAAGCGGAAGGGATATTCACCAGACTATATGGTCGCATCGGATGAAGTAAAGGCTGGCCGGCCGTATCCGTATATGATATTCCAGAACTTAGTGGAACTCGGCATCTACCCTCCGAAAGCGGTCATCAAGGTTGGAGATACGGTATCCGATATTCATGAAGGCAGGAATGCTGGGGTATGGACGGTTGCTATCATACTTGGAAGCAGTGAGTTAGGTTTAACGCAGGCTGAAGTTGAGAGCTTGCACCCCGATGAACTTGCAGAGCGCATGAATCAAACGAGACTTACTTTTGAACAAGCAGGAGCAGATTATATTATCGGTTCAATTACTCAACTTCCAATTGTCATTGAAGAGATTGAACGAAGCGGTTTGGAGCGGGTAATCAGATGAACCAATTTTATAATCCAGTAGCGGTATCCTTAGGAACAGAAGCGGCGGAAGCATTCGCTGAGTCGTTTAACAAACGTTATGCAGATGTCAAGAGAGTGTTGCTGCTGACAAGAGGTGGGGGCGTTGAGAAGAGTGATTGCTTACAGCCTTTCTTAAACGCACTTTCCAAGAAGGAAACTTTACTGATTGAAGTGACCCTGAACAACCCTAATGTGGCAGATATCTTGAACCTGAAACAGGAGATTGAGCCTTTCCAGTATGACCTCATCGTGGCAATTGGCGGAGGCAGTGTCATGGATGCAGCTAAAGTGATGTCGGCTTTGCAGCACAAGACGTTTCATACAATCGCTGAAGTTCGAGAAGCGATCACAAGTGAGGCGTACCGCAGTGAGCCCTATTTTACCCCTTGGATTGGGATACCAACGACATCGGGAACAGGCTCTGAGGTGACATGTTGGGCAACGGTATGGGACGAAGAATGCGGAAGCAAATATTCGGTTTCGGATGAGCGGCTGTATGCTAGGTCAGCTATAATTCTTCCAGAGTTAACCGTTACGATGCCGCTCCGTTTAAGCGTTTCTACAGCGTTAGATGCCTTGTGCCATGCAACTGAAGCGTATTGGTCTGTTCATACAAACGCAGTTACCCGCGTGTACGCGCTGCAAGCGATCGAACGAGTTCGGCAAACGCTCCMTTTATTAATCGAGCAACCAGATAACTTAGTATGGAGAGAACAGTTATCCTTAGCAAGTTTAATGGCGGGATTGGCATTTAGCAACACGAGAACAACGGCCTGCCATTCGATATCTTATCCGCTTACGATGATTTTTGGGATCGATCATGGTATCKCCGCTAGCATAACTTTATCTACGGTTCTGAAACATAATTTCGATGCATTAATCGAACCTGATAAATTACTACGTGCCTTTGGAGCAGCGAATGTGGAAGAAGTGGATAGTCTCATCCGAAGTATGTATACCATCTATGGATTGTCAAGCAATCTAAGCCCATATGGTGTTACCGTCGAAGGTATCCGTGAGGTTGTATCTCACTCGTACACGAAGGGGAGAATGGATAATAATCCAGTTGAAATCTCTCTTGAAGAACTTGAACGTATGCTCGTTTCATTATTATAGGATAGCCGCTTTTATCATAAAATATTAGGAGGCATTTTAATTATGAAAAAGAAAATGTTAACGCTCATGATTTCTTTATCTTTAGTAGCTGTATCAGCAGGTTGTGGTGTGAAAGCCGATGATGCTAAGAATGACACAAAAGCGGTAAAGACGAAAGACACCATTACCTTAGCTTGGTACCCGAATGAATCTGGTGCAGATATGAAAACTTCACGGGATGAAATTGGTAAAGTTGTTGCAGCCGCCACTGGGAAAAAGGTCGAACACAAAACGACGACTGACTACACGATCGCAATCGAAGCAATTGCCAGCGGCAGTGCGGATATTGTCTATATGGGTGCGCAAGGTTATGTTGAAGCAAATGCAAAGAATAAGAAAGTCCAACCGTTAGTTGTTCAGAGTGGGGAGTCAGGAACGCTGGATGATGCTGTTTACAATAGCTGGTTAAACGTGCGTAAAGGCGATGGAGATGCCTATAAAGTCGGCAGCATGTATTCCATTGACAATATTGCTGGCAAAAAGTTTTCGTTCGTATCCAACTCCTCCACATCCGGCTTTAAAGTTCCTTCCGGCAGAATCCTTACTTTCTTTACTAAAAAAGATAAGTACAAGAGTTTGACCGTGGACGATTTGATTATTGGCGGTAAGGATAAATTCTTTAGCGATGTCCTTTTTGGAGGAACTCACCAGGGTTCAGCAGTTAATTTGTTGACGGGTAAAGCTGATGTAGCTGCCTTCTGTGATACTTGCGTGGCTAACTATATCGAACTCGGCTCAGGAACGGCGAACACGCCAGGAGCTGTTTACAAAGTAAAACAAGGTGCTGCAGAACCGTTTAATACATTGATTGGTAAAGAATTCGAGGTTATCTCCGTAACGCCAGTTCTGAACCAACCATTTGTCATTAACACAGGTACGATAAGCGCAGAGGACACGAAGAAATTAAAGGATGCATTCACATCCGACGCGGTAACGAAGAACCCTCTGATCTTCCTGCCGAAAGATTCGAAGGATGCAGGCATGTTCAAGCAAAAGACCGGTAAAGAAAAATTCCTTACTGTGGATGATGCGTTTTTCAACCCAATCAGAACGCTCTACAACAACTAAAATGTATGACAACAACATGTGAAACCGATTAAGGGAGCAGCCATGACAATGTTACTGGAATTCAAGCAGGTATCCAAGCAATATGGCACGGATACAAGAGCGTTAACAGATGTTAATTTCGCTGTGAAAGAAGGGGAGTTTGTGTCGATTATCGGCCCGTCAGGGGCCGGTAAGTCGACGCTGCTTCGCTGTATTAACCGAATGATTGATGCCAGCAGTGGAGAAATTCAATTTAATGGCACAGATATTTTGGCAAGTAAGAAGAGTGAATTAAAACGGTTGAGAACTCAGATGGGCATGGTTTTCCAACATTATAATTTGGTGAATAGACTGTCTGTCATCGAAAATGTTTTGCACGGGCGACTTGGTTATAAGTCAACGCTGGAGGGAATTCTTGGGATTTACTCCAAGGAGGAGAAGCATCAAGCTTACACCATTTTGAAAACGCTCGGCTTGGAAGATCAGGTCTATAAGCGATGTGATCAACTGAGCGGTGGACAAAAGCAGAGGGTTGGGATAGCCCGGGCACTTGTGCAGAATCCTAAAATGCTGCTCTGCGATGAACCAATCGCTTCTCTAGATCCTAATGCCTCTAAGGTTATCATGGATCATCTGCGCAATATTTCTACCACGATGGGTATCACCGTTATCGTGAATCTGCATCAAGTGGATACAGCCTTGAAATACTCAGACCGGATTCTCGGTGTGAACAAGGGAACCATCGTTTACGACGGTAAGCCGACAGGAATCAATCGCGAGCAGTTAGCCAAAATTTACGGTTCAGAGATTCATGAGCAACAAGGAGAATTGGATGAGCTTGATGAGCTGAAAGATCTTATAGATTTGAAGGAGCTGGAGGGCAGTCATGCAAGATAATTTCTTTGCCAGAAAGCGACTGAAAACTCTGTTATATTGCGCTCTCTTGCTTGCCATCACGCTAATCGCCATAGTCATAACGAACTATAATGTCATCAAAGGCTTTACCTCTATCCCGAAAGCTGCCGAATGGGCATTCAATAATTTCTATCCGAATGAAAAAGCATTGAAACGGCTTCCTGTCATTATCAGCAGCCTCACTGAGACGGTACTTGTCTCGATCGCGGCGACCGCCGTGGCAGCCTTGTTTGCTTTGATTTTCGCTATTGCAGGGTCCCATACGACTGGGGCAGGTGGCGTATTCAGTTTTGTGAGTCGATCAATCGCAACCGTATTTCGTAACATTGATGTATCCGCATGGTCGATGATATTACTCATTTCTTTTGGTCAAAATGTACTAACCGGATACTTCGCGCTATTCTTTGGCTCCTTTGGCTTCTTGACCCGTGCTTTCACGGAGTCGATTGACGAAGTGAGCAGCAGCTCTGTAGAAGCATTAAGATCTACGGGAGCAGGCTACTTTTCCATTATTTCGCAATCTGTCATTCCAGCTTGTATACCACAACTGATCAGTTGGATTTTGTTCATGATGGAAACGAACATTCGTCAGGCCACGCTAATTGGTATTTTGACCGGCACGGGAATTGGATTCCTTTTCAGCTTGTATTACAAAAGTCTAAATTTCAGCGCTGCATCTTTAATCGTTCTTGTTCTCGTCCTGGCTATCTTTATCATAGAATCGGTTTCTACCTATATCAGGAAGGTGATCTTATAAAATGGAACTGACCTTGGAAGAACTGAAAATAAAGAAGCCGTTTAGTAAACAAAAGCTAGTGATCCGGCTGACCTTGGTGTCAATCGTCGTATTGACACTTTATGCATTTATAACTTTTGACTATAAGGACATTCAGTTTCTTGATGCTGTCATATCGACAGGCCATACGCTTAAAACCATGTTCTTTCGACCGCTCTTACACCATATTACCTTCATCGATGCGGTTAAATATTTGTTTATCACCCTAGGACTGGCATTTCTGACAACGTTGTTCGGCGCCGTTATCGCGTTAGTACTCGGCTTAATGGCCGCCACTAATTTATCCAATCCTACACTATCCGTTATAGTTAAAGGCATAGTTGCATTTATTAGAGCGGTACCAACTGTTCTATGGGTATTGATTTTTGCGGTTGCTGCTGGGTTAGGCAGTGTGGCAGCGGTCATTGGTATGACGTTCCATTCTGTCAGTTATCTCGTCAAAACCTACTCGGAATCATTCGAGGAGTTAGATAAAGGCGTCATTGAAGCCTTAAAAGCAAGTGGTGCGAATTGGCTTCAAATCGTATTTCAAGCTGTATTGCCTTCGTCTATCACGTACTTGATTTCATGGACGTTTATGCGATTTGAAATCAACTTCTCCGTAGCGTTAGCTATGGGTGCTGCAGCTGGTGCAGGTGGAATTGGGTTTGATATGTTTATGGCTAGCTCCTATTATTATGATGTGAGGGAAATCGGAGCCATTACGTATCTCATTCTTACGTTTGCCATCTTGCTTGAGCTAGTGGCAGGGAAGATAAAAAAGAAATTAAGAGTTCAAAACTAATTGTATACATGATTGAAAAGCCTGTGCAGACCGAAATTCGGTACGCACAGGCTTTTTGGTTTTCGGAGAATATTACATTTGAAAAGATTGAAATTGCTGACGCGTCTGATCGATGAGCTCTAGAATGATTCTTTTCGCTTCATTCAAATCTCCTGCTGCAAGCGCATCATAGATGCGTTGATTAAATTGTCCCGATTGTTGCGGCTTCGGCAATGTGTGGACATGCAGCTTGCGGTACGAAATGATTTTGAACATATACTTCCCTTTAATTTGCTCGAGAACTTGCATCATATTCTCATTCTTCACAAGAAGCAGCATGGTTTCAATAAAGAGAAGCCCACATTCGTAATAGGTGCGGTAGTCGTCTTCTTCCGAAGCGCTCAGCTGTCTCGCGAGAAGATATTCCAACTCAGGGAGATTGAAGCTGAGCTTCCGGAACGCTGCGACTTCGAGGCTGTACAGCTGCATCGAGGCCAGGAACTCGAGCATGTTGTGAAACTCCCGAAAGGAGATCTCTTTGACGAAGACACCCCGTCCCCGAATCGATTCCACGAATCCCTCTGTCTCTAGGAGGGAGATGGCTGCTCGAATTGGCGTGCGGCTCATGCCGAGTTGATCGGCCAGCTCATTTTCTGAGAGCAGTGTGCCTGGCAGAAAATGCCCATTGATTATATTCTCACGAATTTGTTGATAGGCTACTTTTTCAAGTGAAGATTTAGCAGAGCCTAATAGGTTCGATGCGTTCCGTGCATCAGGTTCAAGTGAAGTCATTAATTGTAAGCCGCCTTTTTACATAGAGTCGATAATGTCTATTATGCATGATGTATGTAAGCTGAATATAAAGTGGATGAAAAAAATGAAGTTACTCGCCTGCTGCGAGCGCTAGTTTCCTAGGTTTCGCCCCACTATATCGGGATGTTTGGCAATTTCGCAGCAGCACGTGGCGTTAAGATTAAACAGTAAGTTGACATAAGTCGAATATTCCAATAACAAAACAGTCATAATCTAATATCTTTGATTGGCACTTAATAAGTGGTGCGAAAGTTCTTTATTCATATTTCATAAATTGTTTAGGCGTCTTGCCATACGTTCGTTTGAAAATTCGAATAAAATAACTGGTCTCCATACCCAGTTGCTGTGCCACCTTTTCAACAGTAATAGAAGGATTCTCTTCAAAGAGTTGAACTGAACGGCGCATACGGATCTGTTGGATATAGAGCATAGGGGAAATACCGTAAATACTGACGAACAGACGATGAAAATGTTGAACAGAATACCCGACTGCTCTTGCCAAGTTGGATAAATGCAAGCGTTCATTATAGTGATCATGAATAAGTTTAATCGCTTCTTGTAAAGCAGCATTGGAATGTCCGATTGGTTTCATTCGCTGCTTTATTTCTTGATCGGACTGTCCTTCGATGACAGACAGTAGGAAGTCATACATTTTTCTAGACGCTTCCCAATAACCACTTTCGCTATTCAAGTTGATAAGCTGCCATAAGGATTCAAGCTTATTCCAATACGCCTGAAATTGGTTTTGCTGTAATAGCGTCGGATTTTGGTTGCCAAGGTGCTCAAGAATGGAACTAGCAATGGAGCCGCTAAAAGCCACAAAGCCTAGTTCCCAAGCATCCTCACTCTGATCAGGAAAATATTCATGATGTACACCCGCGGGAAGGATTAGCATGGTACCAGGCGTCATGATCATATCCGGACTACCCTGTAAGCGAAATATTCCCTTCCCGCGTCGGCTTAAGAAAAGTTGATGAGCTGGATACCCATCAGGTCGTAGAAGATGCTTTTGCTCATGACTGCCTACACAATACACATAGAGGGGCAATTTGTTATCGAGCATAGCAAATTCAGCAAAAAGGAAAGGCATCAACCTATTTTCACCACCGATGTTCATATTGTACGATTTTTTAATTCATAAGTTCTATTATCTTATCAGCTATTTATCCTATAATCAAAGTATATAAGAGAATACGAGGATAAACATAGAGGAGAGATGATTTGAAAATGACTCACAAATTTCATCCAATTAGCCCAAAGCTACCCGTCATGATGCACGGTGCTGATTATAATCCAGACCAATGGCTTCACAACCCACAGGTTTTGGAGGAAGACATACGCCTGATGAAACTGGCTGGTTGTAATGTGATGGCGATTGGTATATTTTCTTGGGCTGCACTAGAGCCGGCAGAAGGGACCTTTACTTTTGAATGGATGGACCGAATTCTGAATACGTTTGCAGAGAATGGCATCTACGCTTGGCTCTCAACACCTAGTGGAGCACGTCCTGCGTGGATGTCAGAGCGCTATCCAGAAGTTAGACGGGTAGAGGCAAACCGCGTACGTAATTTGCATGGAATCAGGCACAATCATTGCTATACCAGCCCCGTTTATCGGGAGAAGACCGCGATTATTAACACGAAGCTTGCTGAACGGTATGGCGAGCATCCTGCGGTTATCGGTTGGCATATTTCTAATGAATTTGGTGGAGATTGCCACTGTGAGTATTGTCAGGATGCCTTCCGAGAGTGGCTGCAAAAGAAATACCGTTCGCTGGAAGCGTTAAATGCGGCTTGGTGGACCTCATTCTGGGCACATACGATTACGGATTGGTCGCAGGTTGAATCTCCAGCACCACATGGTGAGTATATGGTTCATGGGCATAATCTGGATTGGCGTCGATTCGTTACGGACCAAACAGTAAATTTCTGCAAGCACGAGATTGATGCGGTTCGGGGTTCCAATCCTGCTCTTCCGGTTACAACAAATATGCATTTAATTGAAGGCCTAGACTATCGAAAATTTGCTGACATACTGGACGTAATTTCTTGGGATGCTTATCCAACTTGGCATGAAGGGCAGAATGATAGCCAATTGGGTGCTTCCATTGCTTTCTATCATGATCTGTTCCGCTCGCTGAAGAAGAAGCCGTTTCTGCTGATGGAAAGCACACCTAGCCTTACGAACTGGCAGTCGGTCAGCAAGCTGAAGCAACCTGGCATGCACAGATTGTCCTCTCTTCAAGCAATAGCCCATGGCTCGGATTCCGTACAATATTTCCAATGGCGTAAAAGCAGAGGATCCAGTGAGAAATTTCATGGTGCTGTCGTAGACCATGCTGGACATGAGCATACACGAGTGTTTCATGATGTAGCAGAGCTGGGGAAGACCTTATCGAACATCTCTGAAGTAGTAGGCACTACGACGCCTTCGGAAACAGCGATTCTGTTCGATTGGGATAACCGCTGGGCCGTGAAAGACGCTCAAGGGCCGCGAAATATGGGCATTCACTATGAGCAAACCATTCTTGCCCATCACCAAGCATTCTGGGAACAGGGTATACCGGTCGATGTTATTGGCTCGGAGGATGACCTGTCCTCGTACAAGCTAGTAGTTGCGCCTATGTTGTATCTTTGCCGTGAAGAAACGGGGCGTAAACTGGAAAGGTTCGTTGAGCAAGGTGGAACGCTGGTCACGACCTATTGGTCAGGTATTGTGAACGAACATGATTTATGTCATTTGGGCGGATTCCCAGGACCACTTCGGACAACGCTTGGCATTTGGGCAGAAGAGATTGAAGGCCTATATGATCACGATCGTAATGGCTTATCGATGTCATCTGATAATGAACTCGGACTAACGGGGACTTTCGAGTCGCATGAGATCTGTGAGCTGATCCATACCGAAGGTGCAGAGGTACTAGGTGTCTATACGGACAGCTTCTATGCAGGGAAACCTGCGCTTACGGTTAATCGTTTTGGAAAAGGGAAGGCTTATCACATGGCGACGCGTTTGAAGGCAGATTTTCTTCAAGCTTTTTACTCGAAACTTATTGAGCAAACGGGCGTTGCTAGAGCGATGAACACGTACCTCCCTCAGGGAGTAACCATTCAGGTGCGAACAGATACTTCAACGGAATATGTATTTATCATGAATTTCAGTGGCCAAAGCGAACGTATTTCTCTTGACGACAGAGATTACACGTTGTTGGAGTCGAATGAAACGGTAAAAGGTGTAATCGATCTACCGGTAAATGGTATTGTGCTGCTTAAACGCCCAGCAAGGGAAGTGTAAATAAGACCGACCCTCTTTCTAAAAAATGGGTAGTAGGAAGACTTCACCTAAGTTAACCGTTGCTGTTGGGATAAGAGCAGCAGAGGGAACCAGTTGTGATGCAAGGTTAGCTTTCATTTTTTCTGCGTTACGGACAGGGGAGCCGTTATTTAAAAAGAAAAGCAGGGAGTCCAAATGCTAACGGACGCCACGGCCGTTATTCAGTCCCTTGCCACACATGTTGGCACACAAATCAGTCAATAACGCTTCTGGTGTCCATTAAAAATCAAAACGGCCTCATTTTTAGCTATTAGAGGCTGTCATGTCTGTTAGAAAATGCAACCATCCTCTTTTCGCGATACTCTTTAGGTTTGGGAAGAATAGGCTCGCCTGTTTACCTTGAAACATGGACAACCCTCCCTATACACATCAGATTGGGTTTTTACAAAGGACCTGAGGCAGAGCCTCAGGTTTATTTTGTATTTTGTAAAAAATGCCTATATTCTTCGAAAGAAAAGTCAACTTTAAGAGAAGCATTGTTGATATAGTAGAAATCAACTTCATCTCTAGGAGGAGATATCATTGAAAATTGCGGCATTTAGCGGTGTTTTTATGGCACATAGTATTCAAGAAGCTATGAAATTAACTAAAAAGTTGGGCATGGATGGGATCGAAATTGCAGCTCGCGAGCCACATCTTTCTCCGACAACGAGTACGCCGCGGATCCAGGAAATCAAGTCGCTAGCAGCGGATTTGGGACTCGAAATTCCGGTACTTGCCGGCTATATGGGCGGCTTCTCGACGGCTAGCGATCGAGAGTGTGAGCAAGCATTCAGCGATTTCAATCGTTTGTTGGAAATTGGCGGAGAGCTGGGATCTTCCATGATTCGGGTATCCCCGGGAGGGCCGAATGCTTTCATGGCATACGACTACCACTATGCCAAAGCGGCTCACTGGCTGAATAAATGCGCTGAGATGGCTCAAAAACTTCAAATAAAGCTAGTGCTTGAAATTCATAATGAATCACTTGTAGAAACCGTTGACAGCAGCTTGAAGCTATTGAATTTGACCCAGCATGACAATGTTGGGATGATTCACGACGCAGGTAATATGTATATTACGGGGACGGATTATGGCAGGGATTCTATCGTAAATCTGGACAAGTATTTATTCCATGTTCATGTCAAAGATGAGATACGTGTGAAAGAGGCTGGAGCACCAGGCACTTTCCTTAACTTGACGCATCGCGGACAAGAAGCGTTTCTGCAAAGTCGCTTGGGCGAGGGGGAAGCTGACCATCAACCCATGTTCGATGCGCTGAAGGAAGTCGGTTATAAGGGATGGATAACCTTGGAATGCCATGCGCCATTTCCTGCCTACGATCGGCTGGAGCATGATTTTCAAGCAGTCCAAAAAATGTTGACTAGGGAATAAAGATGAGGTAAAGACGGAAGACATGCAATACACGGATACGCATAGAAGGGACACTTTGAAAAAGTGTTCCCTCTGTGCGTATCTTTTTTTGTATCGGCAACAGGAAACGAGAAATTAAAAGGAAACTTTTTACCTGTCGCCATACTTTCACCATGTTCGTTTTTAGGGAAATAGGCGAAGATAGATTTGGATGTAGATACGGATGACTTTACCATGGCTAGGATGTCAAATCGTCCAGCAGTGCGTACACATCCCTATGTGTATGTATACTGTAATGTTCATTCCGACTTATATTCACCAGGTGCAGGGGTTCGAATCCCCTATCGTGTGGAACGATTAGCTCAGTGGTAGAGCACTCGACTTTTAATCGAGCAAAAAAATTATTCTTAATTGATCGTGTACTGGAGTCTTCTGTGGCTTACACATGGCACACTGCGTGAAGGCTATGCAATCTGCAGATACCGATTACAAGAATGCTTAAACCCGTTTGTTACTAACGGAAGATAGAAGGTTTTCTAGTGTAAACCGAACATCTCTAACGAGTTTTAAATGGCGATATTCATACTTTGTATTCTTAAGCAGAATTCCGCTCTAATCGCAGGAAGACTCCAAATACGTGATCTAACACTCAAGGAGGTTTTAACATGTTTAAAAAAGTAACGATACACAATGACGAACKAGGACTGCTATTTCGTAAAGGCAGCTACTATAAAAGTTTACAACCAGGCACATATCGGCTGTCGCCATTTTCAGATGATCATGTTGAGATTTTAAATATCATGAACGCTTTTCATGTGAAAGGGAAAGATCTTCAGTTGTTTATGCATGACGACATACTCATCAAAGAGCTGGATATGATACAGGTTCAAGACAATGAGTATGTGCTGCATTATGAAGATGGCAAATTCGTTGGCTTGTTGACAGCTGGAAGATATGCTTTTTGGAACGTATTGAAAGAACACACCTATCTTCGTGCAGACATACGTAATCCTGAACTGCCCAATGAGATTGATCCAGCTATCATTCCTAAGCTAATAGGTTACTATCAAACATTTGATGTGGCTAGTCACGAAAGTGGAGCATTGTTTTATAACCATGTCATGCAAAAGGAGCTTGCTCCCGGCAAATACTATTTCTGGAARGGGCCAATCGGAGTCTCTGTGAAAACCGTTGACCTCCGTCAACAGCAAATGGATATGACAGGACAAGAAATGATGACGGAGGATAAGGTAACACTCCGACTTAACTTTGTGTGCCAATATCGCACTATAAATCCACTTCGGGCGCTTGAAATCAAATCGTTTGAAGAGCAAATGTACATTCAATTGCAACTTGTATTACGTGAGTATGTTGGTACTTTGCGATTAGATGATTTGCTGAAAATGAAACAGGAAGTCACCACCTACGTATTGTCACGCTTGAATGAGAAAAGTCTAGATTATGGCGTGCAATTCTTGTCGGCAGGTGTGAAAGATATTATTTTGCCTGGTGATATTAAGGATATCTTGAATACGGTGTTGTTGGCTGAGAAGAAAGCTCAGGCTAATCTCATTACGCGGCGCGAGGAGACGGCTTCTACGAGAAGCTTGTTGAATACAGCGAAGCTTATGGATGAGAATCAAACCCTGTTCCGACTGAAGGAGCTTGAATTCTTGGAAAAGATTTGTGAGAAAATCGGGACGATTTCTTTTAATGGTGGAGGCAACTTATTAGAGCAGTTGAACTCTTTTGTTGGAGATAGAAACATGTCTAAAAACTGATAAGTTTCGCTTCCGCTTTACGGTTAAAAGAGGGGGACGTATATACCACTTCCATGGGCTGCCCGGCAGCATTGAGGAATCTGACCTCGACGTATATGCGGCTTAACGAAAATATCCTGAAAAATGCCTCTTTACCAGGAGTGCAGTCTTCAATTGGGGGATTGCTAGAGCGTCGGTAGGAATTAGAGTAGAAATGATCGAGTTGCTTGTAGTAAGAGAAATTCTGGGCAAATTTGTCTTGTTATATTTAGAAAAAATTATTAAAATAATTACTAGGGTAAAAGAAATAATGCTTGAGCCTTTAATGAAGAATTTAAGTTTGTCTAATTGTTACTTCGGACTTAATGAACCAGAGATTGAGCTGGACATAAGCCTAAATAAAAGTTGTTCACAACAACTTTTATTTAGGCTTTTTTTGTCACTAAATAATGGAAGGTAAAAGTTAGCCTTACCTGAGCTGAGGATGAGATTTTTGGATAATCAAGAAAAGCAAACACAACACGAGATCGCAAGTCACATTGGAAGATTGCTAAGAGATGCTTTTGGAAAAGGACCGCAATCAATTTACGTCAGTATCAATCGTCCGATTGTGGTGATATATCTAAGGAATTTTTTATCGCAAACGGAGAAAATTCTTCTGCAGTAGAACCATTTATATTCCGTTCAACATACGAGAAACGTAGTGATGGAGTCTCTAATTCCAGAAATTAAAGCGTATTTGCTGCTTCTAACAGGATTAAACATTCAAGAATTTTACTATGATTGGGGATTGCATAACTATTCAGGCGTATTTGTCGGCATTGCATCCGAAGAGAATCAAGTATATCATGGCCCTCAAGAATGGTATGCAGGGAAAAAAGAGCTTCACCTTGAGATTGAGAGAATCAGTCTTCTCATTCAAAAAATCCCCGATCACATTCAATCTTATCTCATAAATGAGAGGACACTCCTCGTTATCAGAACAGGTATTTTGATTAATATTAGTAAAGAATTAATTCGGTTAGGTTTTGAAGAAAGCTTAAAGCTGGCAGAGCGAAACCTTGAAAAAGATCATTTGTTCAATAACAATCACTTACAAAAAATTTTAAAGTCATCGATTTTGGATATATTTACGGACTGGAATTTCCATTTGGATAAAAGCGTAATTGTGTTTATTTTAAACCCAAGTCACGATTAGAAACCAATTTGATACATAGATGGATAGAACGCTGCCAGGGGTACATACTAAGTAAAGTTTCTGTTGAATATTTCCAAATAACTATTTACAATAAATCTGGGGTGAAAGAAATAATGCTTTTGCCTTACTGAAGGATGAATGATGTTGGATAAACAAGCACAAACCGAAATAGCGAGTTACGTAGGCAGGTTGCTACGAGAGTCATTCGGGAAAGGTCCTCAATCCATTTTTGTCAGCATCAATCGTCCGTTTGTCGTACTTTATTTGAAACACTTCCTATCACCGACGGAAAAAATTCTTCTTCATCAAGATCAGATCCATTCGGTACAATCGACTAGAGACTTATTGATGAAGACATTAATTCCTGAAATAAAAGCTTATCTGTTCGTATTTGCTGGCATGAAAATTGGTGAGTTCTATTACGATTGGGGACTTCATAATCATTCCGGAGTTATGGTCGGTATCGAATCTGGAGATGACCATGAACAAATCTCATTAGAATCAGATTACACAGGGAAAAAGGAGCTTCATCAGGAGATTAATACGATCTCACAACAGGTTGAGAAAAAGCCGGACGAAGTATACTCATACTTGATCAATGAAAGAAACCTTGTAGTGATTCGAAATGGTATCCTAATTAGTATTGAAAAAGAATTAATTCGAATTGGACATGAAGAAAGTTTAAGGTTGGCTAAACGTAACCTCGAAAAGAGTCATCTCCATAATAACGGTCATTTCCAGAGCTTCCTAAATGCGAGGATTAATGATGTGTTTGTCGATTGGGACTTTCATTTGGATAAAAGCGTCATTGTGTTCATCTTAAATCCGGGTCCATAAGTTGGCGGTAATGAACCAGAAAGAACGCTGGGCATAAGCCTAAATAAAAGTTGCTTTTTGCAGCTCTTATTTAGGCTTTTTTTGTTGAATTCACTTTTCGCGAAATGAGGGCAAAACATGGTTGACTTAAATGAACGGAATGAGATACTTGATCGAATTTCGGATGCATTTTTTGCAGTCAATTCGGACTGGGAGTTTACTTATATCAACGCKGAAGCGTCTAGTGTTTTATTTCCCAATGCGAGAATGCTCATCGGCAAATCGATGTGGAGTGAAATCCCGCATGCGGTGTATCTAACTTTGTATGCMCAATTTTTTAAAGCAATGCAAGAGCAAGTAAGAGTCGAATTTGATATTTTTTATGCACCTCTAGCAGTTTGGTTTAGTGTGAGAGCCTATCCGTCTTCCAGCGGTCTTTCGATTTTTTTTCAAGATATTACACAAAAGAAGGGCATTTCGTTAGAAAAGGAGCAGCATTATGAGTCTTTATTTAAATATAACCCTGATGCTGTTTTTGCATTTGATTTGGAAGGGAATTACCTTCGGGTGAACCCGGCTATGGAGCAAATGATTGGTTACCGTGCGGACGAGCTATTAAGAATGTCGTACTTGCCATTAATACCGCCGGAAGAATTGGAGAAGACGAAAAGCTGTTTTTATAAAGCGGCAAAAGGTATTACCCAGCATTATGAAACGAAAGCTTATCACAAAAATGGGGGTATTATTGATGTCAAAGTGACCAACATACCCATCATAGTGAATGATGAGGTTATGGGGGTATTTGGAGTTGCGAAAGATATTACGYAAGAAAACAACCGCAAAACGATGCTGTTACAAGCAGAAAAGCTGACAGCGGTCGGCCAGCTAGCGGCGTCTATTGCTCACGAAATTAGGAATCCGCTTACATCATTGAAAGGATTTACCCAACTTATTGAAAAAACCTTACCTGAGGTTAATAAAAATTATTTTGCGATCATGAAGGATGAACTTAAACGAATCGAGCTGATTACAAGTGAATTGCTGTACTTAGCTAAACCAAAAGCACAAGAGTTCAAAAGTGAAAACATTTGGCAAATTATTCAGGATGTCGTCATGCTGATGAGCTCACAAGCGTTAATTAACAATATTGAATTAAGAACGTTTCATCTAGAGGAAATGCCTGCCATTCCATGTGTAGGGGTTCAGTTGAAGCAGGTTTTTATTAATTTAATTAAAAACGCAATGGAGGCTATGCCAGATGGCGGGATGATTGACATTGTGGGATCAAGACCAAGCGGAGATTCGATCATGGTTCAAGTCATTGATAATGGACATGGAATTCCACAGGAGCTCATTTCTAAAATCGGCTCTCCCTTCTATAGTACAAAAGAGAACGGAACGGGTCTTGGCATGATGGCGACACAGCAAATTATTCATGCACATAGCGGATCTTTGGATATAACTAGTCAAAAAGGCCAGGGGACAACGATTCATATTTGTCTGCCGATCGGCGAATAGGCAGAAGTGGACTTCATGAAAAAAATCATACACTGTTAAGAGGCTGCCAATAGACGGCCTCTTAACACATTTTACAGCCAATCTCTTGATCACATTCATTTAACGGTTGATTTGCTGTGTTTCATTTTGTACATAGCCTCATCCGCTTTCTTCATTAATGTCGTGATATCCGTCGCATCCCTAGGGTACATACTGACGCCAGAACTAAATGAAATGGCGATTTGAATGTCCTCATATTGAAAAGGGAGTTTGTATAATAGAGATAATCTTTCATTAATAAACGTGTCTAATTCAATGTTTTCATGCATGGATGAAATGATCCACACAAATTCGTCTCCTCCGATTATCATCAGGTTGAGTGCAGCTTTCCAGAATTTGCGCAAAATGCTTCAAATAAAGATCTCCAACGTAATGACCATATGAAGTGACGAAGGGCAACTGCCCAGAACAAATAGCCGATAAAAAATAAAATCATGGCATTCCGTGATGTCACTAGTTTCACCTGTAAGAGAGAGGTGACCATGACAAACCAGGCAAAAAGCAAGAATAAACTGAGAAGCATGGAACGAAGAGACTTCATATGTTTCAATTTACGAGTTCGAAACCAAGAGATGGAGAGAATCACAACCGAAATCAGGATATACCCGGCTACGACGAGTACGGTACAAAGCAGAAAAAGCGGATCGAGCGGACTTCGTCCATCAGTCACATTCGCATTGTATAAGATACGATGATCCTTAGTACTTAGAAAAAACAGCCATAATACGTAAGGAGCCGCGTAAAAGAGCGGCAAGTATCGCTTCAAGTACGATGTCGTTGGACTTCCAAAGAGTATACTAAGGTGAACTAAACAGCATATGACTAACAGCAGCATCGGGCTATTGCCATAAAGCACAATTTGCATTTGATATTGAGGCAGCAAGGACGTTTTAATGTATTCCCCTAAAAAGGGATTGGGAGACAGCAATGTTTTTAATAAATAAGCCTGATCACTATAATTAATCTTTCCGCCACAGATGGATTGACAGTTCTTAGCTCTGACTCGTATGATGTTTGTAAATGAATGGAAAGGAGGCCGACGATATGATTCGCAATCAAATTTCTATCAATAACCTGACAACTGAAAAGCACTTCATACCATCGGTCTCAACCGGACTTGTGACGAATACGTAGGTACTCTTGGAGTATGCCTAGTTTAAATTTGACATGAAAAAGCCGTAGACGATGTTGGTCTATGGCTTTTTTGCGTCCACATAATAAGAAAAGAGGAACAGAACGAATGAAAGAAAATTACTATCAAGAGGTCCAGCTCCCAGCGGGAGTCGTTCATGTATACGCAGGACCTGAGTTGTTTAAAGCGTTAGATTATCAAGTATTTCAGATGGCTAACAACAATTTGCAGATACCGAATCAAGTATATATGAGCTACACGCCTGACGTACATGTCGGTGTTGGTACCTGTATAGGCACGACAGCAGTATGGAATTCGCATAACGGGTATGTGTCACCGTCAATTGTCGGCAGCGATATTGGCTGTGGCATGCGCGTGCATATGACGAATCTGCATAAGGATGAACTGAAGGATGTGAAGCTGCGCCGCAAGCTAGTGAAGACGATCGAGAAGTATTTACCCGTTGAAGATCATGCACGCGGCCATTTCTCGGACATTCGATTGGAACACATCGTCACCAAAGGGCTGCATGGACTTCCCAAGAAGTACATTCCTGACGGGTATACGCCACGCAAGGCGACATCGCTTACACATGTAGAGAGCAGTAAATTTACCTTGGATGAAAATGCATTGAATCGATTTCCGAGCCATGTTTGGCATCGGTCACATCGTCAGCTTGGGACGCTTGGGAATGGGAACCATTTTGCGGAGATTCAGTCGATCGAAATTGCGGAAGAGAACCGAGAGATTGCTGAAGCATGGGGACTATTCGATGGTCAAGTGGTCATCATGATTCACTCAGGTTCGCGTGCATGGGGTGGCTCTGTGAGTCAATATTGCAGCAGTGATATGTTAAAGGTGATGCGGATGAACGGATTAGGAACGGCCGATCCTAAGCTGTTATTTGCACCTTTGGAACATCCGGAGGCGCAGACTTATGTCAATCTGATGTATTCAGCGCTCAATTATGCGGTCGTCAATCGCCATTTGATTGCTTATGCCATTCGTGAGGCCGGTAAAGATATGTTCGGCTCGAAGTTTGAAATGACCACGTTGTACGATCTTATGCATAACTATGCGTGGGAGGAAAAGCATGAAGAGCAGTCTTATTTTGTCCATCGCAAAGGGGCGACGAGGTCACTTCCGGCTGGACATCCTGATAACCCACAGCCTTATCTCACAACAGGTCACCCTGCGCTGATTCCGGGTTCAATGGGGACTGCTTCCTACATTATGGTAGGAGCACCGGGCGGCAAAGCCAACTTTCACTCCATCTGTCATGGAGCAGGGCGAATTCGCTCACGCAGTGCGACGAAAAGATTGATAACGCTGAATGAGTTTGCCTCTTCTATGCGAGTGGGAACGAGTGAGGAAATTGTCGTCAACCAAAGGTCATTAGAGTCGATTCTAGATGAATCACCGCAAGCTTACAAAGATGTTGATCAAATTATTGAAAGTGTCGTCGGAGCGGGTTTGGCTGAAGTAGTAGCTAAATGTAAGCCTATGGCGACAGTAAAAGGTGCTAAATGAAACAAGTACAAATGAAGGAAGTAACAGCGGCTGTATCAGCTCCGCTTAGAGCCGAGGGCGACTTGCCTAAAGCGTATGGGGACTACGTCTATGTGTTAGACCAGGAGCTGAGACAAATTTATTTGGAGCAGAAAGGGATAGGAAAGCTTTTGAATGACGCCTTGATGTTCTTGACGGCGAAGCTAACAGAAGGGTTTACTTTTGCCCAGTTAAATGAATTATATGTATCCGCTGCACTGCAGTGGCATTATGAGCAAAATGTGGATATCGAGAAGCTGGTGAAATCGATGAAGTCGGATCTGCATAAAGGGCAGACGATGCTATGGATGAAAGAGGAGACGGATGTGAGGGTTGKGTTTTTGGTTAGTTGAGAAATGTGATAACAAATTTGAATTTATGTTTAGGACGTGAGTGGGATGTTAGAAGATAACATGCAAACAAAATTGAGTAAGTTTATGAGTAAAATACTTCGGCATTCGCCGGAAGAATTCGGGCTGAGCCTAGATCCTAACGATGGTTCCTGTACGGTTGCTGAATTAATAGATGTTCTTCGAGCACATCCGAAGTGGTCAGAGATTAGCGTAAGTGATGTTAAAGAAGTTGTCGCGCGTTGTGAAAAGCAGCGCTTTGAGGTTATCGGAGATCGAATCCGAGCCCGATATGGGCATAGCCATGATAAAGTTAGCTATCCAGCTGCAATACCTCCAACCGTACTCTACCATGGCACGAATGTGCATGCTGCCCCTAAGATTTTAAAACAGGGATTACGTCCTATGCATCGTCAATATGTCCATTTGTCCGAAGGACTTCACTTTGCAACGCTTGCTGGAAAACGCAGAGGGGAATTAATTATATTAGCCATTGATACAGAGAAAGCTACCCAAGCAGGAGTGGTCTTCTACTATGCGGGGAATGAAGTATGGCTTGCAGACGCAGTACCTGCCGAGTTCTGCCGAATGAATGAGAATGCGAAGCAGCGATGAAGCTTCGCGATATGCGGATAGATTTCCTGGGAAATTATTTGCAACGGCAGGGATTCATCCCTTTGACATCATCACAAATTGCCTCCTCACCTATYCACTTTGACTAAATATCCGACGAAAGTCGCTTGGTCTCACAGTGGTTTTGCTATAGAATAGGTTCGAAAAATAATGCGGATCATCATATCCTAGCTTATAACCAATTTCGCTAATGGTTAGTCGTGTGTCGAGGAGCATCAGCTTAGCGGATTCTATTTTCTTAGTAATGACATAGTTATAGATGGTTGTTCCGACTTCTCGTTTAAATAAGCGATTCATTTGCTTCATGGAAAGGCCAATATGGGAAGAGAGCTCAGGCGAGTCGAAGGGATGAAGGATGCTGTTATCCAAAAATTGCTTGATCACTTGTACGGTTGAAGTTAAGGCATTACCTCTTTTACGCAATATGTCAGAGAGGGCAATGATCATTCGCATGAGGATGATTTGAAGCTCGGTTTGCATGTCCTCGACAGATTTTTGCTGGGCAGCTTCAATAGCTTCTTGAAAAAGAGGCTCTAATCCGCTGTCCTGCGTCACGATATGGGGGAGCAATTGATACGCTTCGAGCATCTTTATCATCCAGTTTCCACTTATATTAAGCCAGATGTAGCTCCATTGCTCCTCGTGGTGGATGTCCGAGGTAACCTCATGGTAGCAACCAGCTGGAAGGATAAATATGTCGCCTTGACAAGCAGTTTGGGATTGGGTACCGACCCTAACAACGCCTTGGCCTGACAATACGAAACCGAAAACGGTAATCGTAGCAAGCATGCGAATATTCCTATAATCCTTTTCACAATAATTAATTCCCAAGAACTGCACACTGAGGGGAGGGGGTTCTCCAACTAATGGCAGGTGATAGATAGGCCCGGATTTGTTAGGTATATTTAACATCGCTTGTTTAGGGAGTTCCTTTCTTCTTCTTTGGTTTCTAAGTACGAAAACAGTTTCTTCTTCCGGTCATTTTACCAAGAATCCATGATTATGCACAACAGTTTTATTTGATGATTGATGTCCCTTTTCCTCACCTTACGTACCACTTTCTCTATTAAGCGTTTGTTCAAAGCACGCTATACTTATGCTACAAACACAACTCGGTAGATGAAAGGAATCATCGAAATGAAAAGTGATTTTCTCATGCGGCCTCCGCATCCAGAGACAGAATGGTCCGCATGTACAGGCTATACGGAATCTGCTGTGCCMATAGAACGAATATTGGATGTCGCTATAAGCGATGCGAGTATTTGTAAAGGACCGGATCATATATACTATTTGACCGGCACGACGGATGTCTCTAATATACAAGTGTGGACCTCCACCGATTTAACGTCGTGGAACGGTCCGACAAACATATGGGACTTCGAGCAAAACGGCACATGGCAGAAGGCAAGCAAGGGCCCTGCTGGCATTTGCTCTCCTGAAATCCACTATGTACATGGGATGTTCTGGATTACGTATGGGTTAAAGGCTGGCGGCACAGGATTGCTCCAAAGCTTATCAGCATCTGTTCTGGGTCCATATCGGGATATGGGGAAAATAACGGATGACGGGCAAGATGCTTCGTTGTTCAAGGATGATGATGGAGCCGTTTATTGGGTGTATGGAAATGGCCAGATCGCTCGAATGACAGAAGATATGACAGGTCTCGCGGAATCGCCTCGAATGGCAGAAGTTCAGCCTTGGAAGGTTGCAGGACGTGAGGATCATCCCTCGTATAGTCAGATTGTGCAGGTAGGAACATACGGGGCTTTTCTATACAAACAGGAAGGATTTTATTATATGTTTTGCGCAGATGCCCTTGCTAGAATGGGGAGCGATGCTGTAGATACTTTCGTCGCGGTGAGCGAATCGATCTATGGCCCCTACAGCCGGCGGTATTTGGCACTTCCCCATGGCGGTCAGATCTCTTTATTTTCTGATGTAGACAATCAGTTGCATGCCTCTTTCTCGGGCTGTGGCAGCTATTCACTGGTCGAGAACTATCCTGCCATTGTTCCAATGTCCTTGGTGAGATCAGGATTTATTCGACCACGTGAGGACGTATTGCTTGAAAAAGGTGGGGTAGGAACTCTTAAGCCGATTGCTGACTTCCCGATTCGTGATCCGCATATTAGCACGGGGCCGGATGGCACCTATTATTTGACGGGGACGTCAGATAAGCCGCATCACAATTTTTGGGACAGGAATAACCAGCTCCATATATGGCGCTCACACGATTTGAAGGAATGGAACCATGTAGCGAAGGTATGGGATTTGTCCGAAAACGGTACCTGGGAGAACAACATTTATGAGAACCCTTGTCTGTGGGCACCAGAGATGATCTATCTGTACGATACATTTTGGATCACTTATTCACTTCAAGGCGGCAGTACAGGGATGATTAAAAGCATAACCGGACTTGCGGAAGGGCCCTATATTGATATGGGACGAATGACGAATACGGATATTGATTCCAGCCTGTTCCAAGATGAGGATGGTCACGTGTATTTTGTTTGGCAGGATGGTAAAATTGCTAGGATGAAGACGAATATGACGGGCTTTGCGGAAGACCCTCGTAAGTTGCTATGTTCGGATGGTCAGCGAGTGGGCTACGAAGGTGCTTTCATCGTCAAATATAAGGGCAAGTATATTCTGGGTGCGGCAGAATGGAACGGCGATAAACGCGTCGATGGTACGTATGATTTGATGTATGCGGTTGCGGATGAGCTGTACGGCCCGTATACCCCAAGGCGACTTGCCGTCCCGCATGGCGGCCACGGAACAATGTTTATTGATCATAACGGCAGACTCATGTCTACATTTTTTGGCAACGACCGTACTGCGCCTTTCCGGACACGTCCTGGAATTGTCCCGCTTGGCGTCGAAGAGGATGAAGAGGGGCTATGCATCGCGCCTTATAGTGAGTAATATAAAAACATGAATCAAGCTCTGGATTGGGCTGGATTCATGTTTTTTCTCAGTCTTGGGCTAATTGAAGCTTYCTCCTTATTTAATGTGGCATGGTGACAGCGAGTTGAGCTAGGGTGAAGTAGAAGTAGAAGTAGAAGTAGAAGTAGAAGTAGAAGTAGAAGTAGAAGTAGAAGTAGAAGTAGAAGTAGAAGTAGAAGTAGAAGTAGAAGTAGTGTGCTGTGTGCTCATTTTAGTAGCTAGCTTTCAAATAACTGTAAAAACTACAGCTAAAATCGCCG